>JAZNEN010000142.1:0-14753 GCA_045588615.1 Eubacteriales bacterium | reverse complement strand
TATAGCATAGCATAAGGGAGGACATTATTATGAAAAGGTTATTATCATTATTCCTGTGCATCACACTGTTTTCGCCTTTGCTTTTGATATCTGTGAGTGCCGAGCAGGCGATAACGAAAACGGAAGCTGCTGAACTGATAGTCAAAATGGAAAGATTTCATAAGGGGTTAGTTTACTTAATACATGACGAAAGTGAGGGTATAGTAATTCAGCAACTCAAACGCACAAAGGTGGAAGACGAAGATCTTTACAACCGTTTGGTAGAAGCGAGCGTGCACGGTGATAGATATGCCGATCATCCCTGGCTGGATTTTTACCTGCTTGACGGCGAATACGGTAAGCTTTCCTTTTGGCATGAATATATGGGAGAGTTTTTGACGGAAGATTATATTCAAAAAAACATAGAATTTAACTTCGCTATTATTCAGCTTGACGATAAGGTTTATTCTGTTGATGCAATTTTTTATGCAGTCGTGCCGGGATTTCCGATACTTATAAATGAAGACCAACAAAAAGATATACTTGTTGAAACCGAGGATCATATAAAGATCGTTGATAATGACACTGTTTTACTTGAAGCGCATTACGATAGAGATAGCGGGAACGAAGACAAATCTCAAAGCAGGGGCTGGCTTGAGGTCGATTTTGAATATACCGAAGACGGCTGGAGAATATCGGGCGGAGAAGCGACGGATGACTTTACAAGATTTTGTCCATTGCGTGAAAATGATGCTAACCCCGAAACGGGTGATGGTGTGACGGTTATCATCGCTTGCTTGGCAGTATCAATGCTCGGTGTCGGATTAACAGTAAAAAAACGTAGGTATACAAATATAGCATAGCATAAGGGAGGACATTATTATGAAAAGGTTATTATCATTATTCCTGTGCATCACACTGTTTTCGCCTTTGCTTTTGATATCTGTGAGTGCCGAGCAGGCGATAACGAAATCGGAAGCGGCAGAGCTTATAACAAAAATGAACGGATTTCATCTGACTCTGCGCGCCCGAACCGGTGACATAGATTTAGACAAGCTTGGCGGTACAGAAGTTACGGACAAAGAAACATTCAACCGTCTTTTGAATTTGTTCAGATTTGAGCCGCCCGATGATCTTGTTTTTTATCTTCTTGACGGTGATTATGGCAAGCCGTCATTTTGGTATGATCACATAGGTAAATTTTTGACCGATGATTATATACAGAACAATGTACAGTTTAATTGGGCGATTTTTATGCTTGATGATAAAATGTACCGTGTTGATTCACAGTTCTATGAGGGCGGGCCGCCTGTTCCGCGTCTTATATCCGAAAGTACTCTTGACGAATGTATAAAGGTGGTTGATTCTGATACGGTTTTGCTTAAAGCGGATTATATGAATCAGGAGCAGAAGTGGTTGCCGATCGATTTTGAATATACTGAAAACGGCTGGCGCATTTCGGGCGGTAAGGCGACAGAGCAGTTTATGTACTTTGCATCTGTAAGAGATACAGAAAATCCCGAAACGGGCGACGGTGTGACAGTTATTATCGCTTGCTTGGCAGTATCAATGCTCGGCGTCGGTGCGGTTATTAAAAAACGCAGATATACAAATATAGCATAACATAAAACGGCTCACGGTCGGAAAATTCCGATCGTGAGCTGTTTGCTTGGTTTAAATAAGCTTTTGTAAGTATTTTTATTTGCCCTTGAAAAAATTAAAAATATGAATTCTTATTCTGTTGAGCTTTACAAGAAAGCGTATGAGTGGGGTGTTCAGTTTCCTTTTTTTGTTTGTTTTTTCGTTTATGGCATATTTTACAACACCCACGATGTCATTATATGAGAAGAACCCGTCTGACTTTATATGTGCATCGCCCTTCATGAAAAATCCGTCATCGGTCAATTTGTATATTCTGTGCAAAATAGCACAGCCGTTTCTGTAAATAAAAACGGGATCTCCGCACACCAAAGTATTTTTGTCAGCTTTTTCTATAAATACGGTATCAACACCCGGGGAAAGAAAAGGGCGCATGCTGATACCGGTGACTACAAGCGGAAAAACACCACCCTCATCAACGATCTTTTTAATTTCGGGAACAAGCTCATCGGCTGAAAATATTCGTTTGTTTTGTTGCAAATCACCACCCCTTTTCATCCTCTCTATTATACACTGTTTTTTAGTGACTTACAGTAACTGTGTGTAAATATATTGTTTATTTAATGTTTGTTTGGTAAATGTTTGCTCTAAAAGAAAGAATAAAAATGACAATAATTAAAATATAAGTATTGATTTGTGCCACTTTGTGTGGTATAATAACGATAGGTTATTATGCCTTGGTATTTTGAGGTGAAAATAAAAATTGGTTTTAAGAAGATCAAGTGCGTTTTTTCTTGATTTTGACATAAATTATTTTTTCATCCGATGATATAAAGATTATTGTAATTTGGTGCTGAAATATGCAAAAACAATGTAATGATATGAAATATTCTGTTTTTATCTGCGTTTGTAAATATGACGACACAGAGGATTTTTTACGCGCCTATAAAAGCATTGTACATCAGACAGTACCGCCTTCTGAGATCGTTGTTTGCGCCGACCGTCCGAGGGGCAGACTCCTTGAGTGCGTGCGTTCTCTGGAAGGGGCGTGCCGTGTGATATATACCGACTCAAACGACGACCATGCACGCTCAAGACAGACGGCGCTTGAAGCTTGTACAAATGAGCTTGTGGCGGTTATGGATGCCGATGATGTGGCTTTTCCTGACAGATTTGAGAAAACTCTGAAGTATTTTGAAGATGATTCGGTCGATGTGGTAGGCGGTTCGATAAGAGAATTCTCAAAGGAGACCACAGAATTACTCGGAATGAGAAAAGTTCCTCTTACGGATGAAGAAATTAAAAAATATATGATCAAAAGATGTCCGTTCAATCATATGACGGTTATGTATCGCAAGAGTGCGGTACAGGAAAGCGGCGGATATCTTCCGATGTACTTCAACGAGGATTATTATCTTTGGATACGTATGGCTCAGATCGGTGCAAGATTTGCCAATATGGACGATGTTTTATGCTATGTCGGCGTAAGCGACAGATCTTATGACCGCAGAGGAGGAAGAAAATATTACGAAAGCGAAAAAACGCTCCAAAGATATATGTGTAAGCACGGTATTATCAGCAAGCACAGATACCGCCTTAATGTTTTTATACGGTATGTTGTGCAGATAATGATGCCTGCTGTGGTCAGAAAAAAGTTTTATAATATTTTCTTAAGGGTTAAACGGTAAAAATGAAAAAAATATGTTTTATAACAACGGTTCCCGGAACGCTTCAATCATTTGCACTGCCAACCGCAAAGAATATGCACGAAAGCGGTGAATTTGATGTATCGTTTATTTGCGCCGATGACGGCGAGGTATCCAGGCGTTTCCCCGGATATATACATTATTTTCCTGTAAATATGAAAAGGGGAATAAATCTTTACGGGATAAAAGCAACTTATGAAATGTATAAGATCTTTAAAAGAGAAAAATTTGATCTTGTACAGTATTCAACACCCAATGCTTCTCTTTATGCATCGCTTGCATCAAAGCTTGCAAAGATTCCCGTGCGTCTTTACTGCCAATGGGGTATTGTATATGTGGGATTCAAAGGTATAAAACGAAAAATATTCAAAACGATAGAAAAAACGGTTTGCAGGCTTTCAACGTGGATCGAGCCTGACAGCTTCGGAAATCTGAATTTCAGCCGTTCGGAAGGACTGTATGATGAAAGTAAAAGCTCTGTTGTTTGGAACGGCACATCTGCAGGTATTGATTTGGAGCGTTTCGACATATCCCAAAAAGATGTGTGGCGCCGTGAAGTGAGGAAAAAACACGGTATTCCGGATACGGCATTTGTTTTTGGTTTTGTTGGCCGTATAACAAGAAACAAAGGTATTGATGAGCTTTTTGAGTCATTTGATGAAATATCAAATACGAAGAAGGATGTATATCTTATCACAGTCGGAAAAAGAGAGATGGATGACAGTGATTTAGAAAAAGCGGAGGCAAATTCCCATATCATCTTTACAGGAGGCATAGACAACCCCGAAATGTATTATGCGGCGATGGATACATTTGTCTTGCCGAGCTATAGAGAAGGTATGGCAAACTCAATTATGGAAGCAGAAGCCATGGGGGTACCTGTCATCGTTACAGATATTCCCGGAACTGTTGACGCGATGAGTGTGGGGGTAACAGGACTTACCGTCAAAAAAGCCGATGTTGACACTCTTAGGGATGCAATGAATGAACTGTATGAAAATGATGAATTGAGAAATCAGTTTGCATCGGCGTCCCGTGATTTTGTGAAAAAAAATTTTGAACGGAAAGAGCTTATTTCCCGTATCATAAAAGACAGAAAAAGGCTGTTGGGGATAAATAAATGACAAATACACCGCTTATTTCGGTGCTGATGGGAATCTATAACTGTGAGAAAACTTTGGCGGATGCTATAGATTCAATAACGTGTCAGACGTATGATAATTGGGAATTGATACTGTGTGATGACGGTTCAAGTGACAAAACATATGATATCGCATGTGATTATGTGTCACGCTTCCCTGATAAGATAAAACTTATAAAGCACGAAAAAAATGCAGGTCTTAACAAAACGCTCAACGACTGCTTAAAGGAAGCAAAGGGCGAGTATATTGCACGCATGGACGGTGACGATATATCTTTGCCTGAACGTTTTGAAAAGGAGCTTTCCGCTTTGATGTCTGACGACAGTATTGTCCTTGTAAGCTGTCCTATGATATATTTTGACGAAAACGGCGAATGGGGCACAGGAAGCGCATCTACGGAATATCCGAAGCCTGAGATGCTTGTACACGGCACGGTACACTGTCATGCACCGTGTATGGTAAGGGCAGATGTTATGAAACAGGTCGGCGGATATACAGAGCATAAAAAACTTTTGAGGGTTGAAGATTGGCATTTGTGGGTCAAGGTATATTCTCTGGGATATCGCGGCAAAAATTTAAGCGAGCATCTTTACAAGATGCGTGATGACAGAGATGCTGCATCAAGACGCAAATTCAAATACCGTTTCAACGAAGCGTATGTTTCACGTCTGGCAGTCAAGATGCTTGACCTTCCGAAGTGGAAATATATCTATTCGTTAAGACCGATTATTGTGGGGCTTTTACCGAAGCCCGTATATATGTATCTGCACAAGAAAAAATTAAATTCAAAGGCAAACTGAAATGATACCTAAAAAAATTCATTATTGTTGGTTTGGCAGGGGTGAAAAGCCGAAGAATGCTTTGAAATGTATCGAAAGCTGGAGAAAATTTTGCCCCGATTATGAAATAATCGAATGGAATGAAGATAATTTTGATGTAAATGCACATCCGTATACAAAACAAGCGTATGAGCTTAAAAAGTGGGCATTTGTATCGGACTATGCACGGCTTTGTATAGTTTACAATGAAGGCGGAATTTATCTTGATACGGACGTTGAGATAGTAAAAAATTTTGATGACCTGCTTGGCAATGAAGCCTATATGGGTTTTGAAGATGATAAATACGTAAACACGGGCTCTGGCTTCGGAGCTGTTAAGGGACATGTTTTTTTGCTTGAAAATATGAAGGCGTATGACAGCGAAAGCATTGTGGATAAAGACGGAAATATTTCACCTGTGAGCTGCCCTATTTATACAACCAAGCTTTTAAATGACAAGGGGCTAAAAAACGACAGCGGTGAAATACAGACAGTTTCCGGTGTTACTGTATACCCGCGGGAATATTTTTGTCCGTATAACTATATAACAGGCGTTATGAAAATGACGGAAAACACGTACTCAGTACACTTGTATTCTATGTCGTGGATCGGAAAAGCGCAAATAGTTAAGAGCAAGATAACAAAAATTTTTCACAGATTTTTCAGCAGAAAATAAATTTTTAAAACGCTTATAGCGATGTTGGATTTTAAAATGAAACTGACAATATTTACTCCGACATACAACCGCGCGGAGCTTCTTAAAAGAGTTTATAAAAGCATTGCAAAAGAACAAACAGATGATATTGAGTGGCTTATTGTTGATGACGGCTCAACCGATGAAACGGAATTGTGTGTACGATCATTGGCAAATGAGGCTTCATTCCCTGTAAGATACATAAAAAAAGAGAACGGCGGAAAGCATACCGCACACAATACCGCAGTGAAAGAAGCATACGGCGAGTGGTTTATGTGCCTTGATTCCGATGATCTTTTGTCTGACGGGGCGATTGAGAATATATTATCGTTTTTACCAAGATGTACAGGGGATATTTGTGCTGTTGCCGCTTACAAAAGAGATTTGGCCGGTAATCCTTTGGGCAACAGATTTGAAGATGGTGAGCCCGTTCGCGGTATATATACTCTTTTGGAAAGGTATCACGGCGAATATGTATTTTTATTTCGGACTGATACGATTAGGAAATATCCGTACCCTGTTATTCAAGGTGAAAGATTTATAAGTGAGTGTTTGCTGTATGATCGATTGGAACTTGAAGGTTGTTCGGTGCTGCCGTTTAATGAGGTCGTACAGGAATGTGAATATCAGGCAGAGGGATTGAGTCTTGGGTATAAAAGACTTTTAAAAAACAACCCCTGCGGAGTTCAGATGTTATACGGCCAAAGAATAGATTTGTCTGAAACATTTAAAAATAGGTTTGTTTGTTGCATTAAATACTGTGCATTCAGAATTTTAGGAAAATTCAAAGCACCGAAATACAAAGGAAAGTATTCATCACTTATAGTTTTCTCATATCCTTTCGGAATACTTGCCGCTGTTTATTATTTAATACGATTGGGGTGAAAATTCGGTTTGTCTGTACTGAAAAAAGAAGATAACAAAGTACAATCCAAGTATATAAAAAAGCATTATATATCATCACAAAACAGTGCGGCTGTTGTTCCCGAAGAAGAACCTCTTTCCAAACCCACCGAATCGAGTGTTGTAAAGGAAAGTAAATATATAAAGCAGGCAGGACGTGAAATCGGTTGGAGATTTGAATTTAATATTGACAATCCCCTTGTTTGTATAGCACTTGCATCTGTTATATTGGGTGTATATTGGCTTGCTACATCGGGTTTTGGTGGTGCTTTTAAGTTTCCCGAAATTCACTACGGTCTTGCATGTGCATTGCCGATCATATTATATTTGTCACGCAAGCGTGTATACTTTTCAAAACACCTTAAACCGGTATATGCAGCTCTTACTGTATTTGTATGTGCGATATTTATATCATATACAAAAGCTCTTAACTATGATTTCATGCTGAAAATGATACTTATGGTGACTCCTCCGCTTACAGCATCATATATCGGTTACAGTACAAAGTGTATTAAATATACTTCGTATATATATGTCGGAATGAGCTTGTTTTTTGTTATCGATTATGCTGCAGGAGGAATTACAGGAGGCTGGAACGGAAATACAGTAGGAATGTATACACTGTTCGGCGTAGTGTGGATGGTGTTTTTGGGCGCTGACCGCGGAAAGAGAAATATAATACTTGAAATAATAGTTTATGCGGTAACCGTAACACAAATGATTGTTACAAATTGCCGCTCGGTTCTGGTTTCTTTGATACTGTTTGCTGTGTTTATGTATCTTGTCCCGAAAGCACTTTTACAGAAAAAGCTATTTTTCAGACCGTTTTATATCGCAGCGCTTGTTTTGCCGTTTTTTATAGTTATTTTTATGGTGTGGCTTTATAATTCGCCGTATTCAGCGGGGCTTGATGAATGGTCTTTGGAGCAGACAGGAAAACTCTTTTTTTCGGGAAGAGAAGGAATTTGGAGTAATATATTTGATTATGTTCCGGAACCTATTTTCGGTAAGGGCAATTTTTTAATTCCCACAACACCGCATAATTCATTTTTAAATATTTTTGTACAAATAGGATATAGCGGATATTTTCTATTTCTCGTATATTTTGCATGCATATTTGAATTTTTGCATAAATTTTTTGACGATTATATCGTTAGAGGAAGTTTTATAGCATTTATCGTTGTGTATATAGCTAATGCATTTGAAAGTATTTTGGTCGCACACTATATGTTATGCACCCCTGCGTACCTTATTCTGGCTGTCGGCATCGGTCGTGCTTGTATGCTTGAAAAGGAACGAAATGAGTCTGTGGCGGTGAGCGAAGATGTATAGTGTAATAATTCCGATATACAATTCGGAAGAATATCTTGCAAGATGTATAGATTCCGTGCTTGCACAGACAGCAGGCGATTTTGAGCTTATACTGGTTGACGACGGATCAAAGGATCGAAGCGGAGATATTTGTAAAAAATACCAAGAAAAAGACAGTAGAATAAAGTATATCAGAAAAGAAAATGCAGGTGTAAGTGCGGCGAGAAATACAGGTATTGAGTATGCAACCGGTGCTTATATCGGATTTATTGATAGTGATGATGAAATATCGCCGGATATGTACGAAAATCTTTTGACAGCGGCGACAAGAAGCGGTGCCGACATAGCAGTGTGTGATATTACAACGGTTTATTCCGATGGTACAACTGAAGATGATACGTTGCCGAATGTACCGAATAATAAACTTATAAGAAAAGAAAATTTGAAACCCGAACAACTTCGTTATATGGCGGGATCTGCGTGTAGATGTATTTACAGAAAAACACTTTTTAGTGATGAAAATATAAGATTTCCTGTAGGTATAAAGCTTTCGGAGGACAGGATTTTCAATATATTTGCCATGGGATGTGCCGGGGGAATATACTATATAAAAAAACAGCTGTATTTGAGATATGTTATTTCGGGAAGTGCTGTAAATAAATACCACGAGGATTATTTTCAAACTGTTATAAACGCAGCTTTAAAGACTCAAGAGGCTTTGATATACGGCCGGTTTGACGAGAGCTTTTTGAAAATCTACGGTATACAGACAGCAAACGGCGCAATGAGTGCGATTTGCAATGAATTCCACAGTAATTCTAACCATACCTTTTCTGAAAAAAGAGAAAAGGTGAAAGTTATATGTAATAACGATGTTGTTCAGACAGCGGTATCGGAATTAAATGATTTTAAATTCAGATTGATAAAGAACAAGCGTATTAACCTGTTAATATGTCTTGTTTACTGTAAGAAAATTTACGGGAAGGTGAAACAAAGATGGCACCGATGATCAGTGTTATCATGCCTGTATACAACGGTGAAAAGTATTTACGTGAAGCCATTGAAAGTATACTTTCGCAAACATACGGAAATTTTGAATTTATAATTATTGATGATGCTTCAAAGGACGAATCGGTTTCAATTGTCCGCGAATATGATGATGACCGTATAAAGCTTTTTGAAAACGATGTAAATATGGGTGTGGCGGCTACACTTAACAAAGGAATTGACTTGGCAAAAGGAAAGTATATTGCCCGCATGGACTGTGATGATATTTCTATGCCCAATAGATTTGAAAAGCAAATTGAATATATGGAAAGCCATACTGATACTGTCATTTGCGGAAGCAGTGTCAATATTTTAACCGACGGTGTGGAAATTTTCAGACAGTATTCTGAATCTGACGGTGCTATACGTGCAGATATGATATTTAATTCAGCGTTTGTACATCCTGCTGTTATGATCAGATCAGATGTACTTAAAGAGCACAATATAAGATATGATACAGAGTACGAACGCGCAGAAGATTATGAAATGTGGTCGCGCATCATTAAAATGGGAGAGTGCTGTAACATACGAACCCCTTTATTAAAATACAGGCACCATACAAAGCAGGTAACCCAAACGCAAAAAGAACTTATGTTTACGATGGCAAACCGCGTAAGGCAGAAAATGCTCAATGATATGAACGTGTGTATGAACGAAACGGAAAGAAAAGTTTTTTTCAATGTTTGCAACGGCGAAAGAAATTTTTCACCCGATGACTACAAATCTTTTGTTTCAGGCGGAAAAAAATTAATTTCTGCAATGAATAAAGGAAAAAAAGAATTGAGAAAAATCTACTCAGTTATCAATATTAATATTAAACTGAACTCCGATATAAGAAGTTTAAAGTTTTTTTCAATTAAAGAACCTTTTTCTATGTTGCGGTGTTTAATAATACAAAAATTGGCAAAGGCGAAATAAATATGAAAAAAGTTGCTACTGTAACATTTCACCGTTCGGATAATTTCGGCTCTGTTTTACAAGCTTATGCACTTGGAGAAAAACTTGTGCAAATGGGATATGATCAATATATTATTGATTATCGTAAAGCCGAAGTTGCCAATATGTATAAGATACTTAAAAAGCCTACAAATAAATTCCTGGTCATTACTGATATATATAACTTACTGTATTATCGTAAATTAAAAAAACGGCAGAAACGGTTTGAAAAATTCCGTAATGATTTTTTCAGATTAAGTAATGTATATAATTCCAAAGAAGAACTTGTACAAGCTCCTCCTGCAGCAGATGTATATATTTGCGGCAGCGATCAAATATGGAATACTTCAATACTCGATTTTGACGGTACATATTTATTGGATTTTGTAAAAAGCGGTCGCAAAATATCGTATGCGGCAAGCGGTATAAAGAAGACACATACCGACGAAGCCATAAAAACGGTATCGGAGGCTATTTCTTCATTTGACGGTGTTACTGTCAGAGAAACATATACAGCAAAAAGACTCGGTATAGATTATTCAAATGTTGTGCTGGATCCGGTACTGCTGTTAACTGACAATGATTGGGACAAGGCGTGCGCTGACATAAAAGCTGATAAAAAGTATATGCTTTGCTATTTTGCGGGAAATGTGTCATTTGAATTTGAACATTTCACAAAAAAATATGCTGAAGAAAAAGGTCTGCATCGGATACTGCTTATGCCGGAGTGGCGCAATATCAAAAGAAGCGGCAAAAAAAGTTATGATGCAGGTCCGCGTGAATTTCTGGCACTTATAAAAAATGCGGATATTGTGTGTACAGATTCATTTCACGGGACGGCATTCTCTATCCTGTTCAATAAGCCGTTTATTGTGGGACAGCATAATCCGTTTTCGGATGAACGTATAGGTACGATTTTAAGTTTTTTGAATTTAAGCGATATGGAAATTGATTCTGCATGTCCTGTAGTGCCTGAAAGATTATACAGCATTGACTATACTGCTGTGAACCACAAGCTTGAAAAAGAGCGTGCGCGTTGTACAGATATATTACAAAAAATGATAGAAGGGGATGTTGATTTTGACTGATCTTGTCACGGTTGTCATACCCGTATACAATACTTATGATTATTTGGAAGAATGTGTAAGCTCTGTTATAAATCAAAAGTATACAAATCTTGAGATAATACTTGTTGATGACGGTTCTCCTGACGCTTCTCCCGCACTGTGTGATGAATATGCACAACAGGACAACAGAATCCGGGTTATTCACCGCGAAAACGGCGGATTGTCTGCGGCAAGAAATTCCGGAATAAAAGCAGCTAACGGAAAGTACATAACGTTTGTTGACAGTGATGACATAATAGATGCGGAAATGATAAGCGAAATGATGGATATTGCAGTTAAAGAAAATGCACAAATAGTTAAATCAACGCTTGTCAGGGTAGATGTTAAAGAAAATTGTACTCCTTCTGCCGGAGGATATGCGGTGGTAACGCCGTATGACGCATTGAAAATGATATACAGCGGTCCTCCACAAATCATAAGCGGATGCGGAAAGCTGTTCGATGTATCGTTGTTTGATGAAATTTTGTTTCCTGAAGGGCTTAATCACGAAGATGAATTTACTCTTCCCAAGCTGTATAATAAAGCCGAAAAGATCGTTATGTGCGACAGTGTAAGATATTTTTATATGCAGCGTCCCGGTGACAGCATAATGCGAAGCAGCTTTTCTCCGAAAAAGATGGATGTTTTGATCGTTGCTGAAGACAGGATAGAATTTTTCAATTCCTGCGGATATAAAGAGTTATCAAAATTAGCTGTGCGTGATTATTTTTGTCATTTGCTGAATTTGAGGCAAAAGGTCAAAAATACTCAATACGGGAAGGAATATGCGGAAATAATGTATAAAATGGAGAAGATTCCGTATTCTGTGCTTTCTTTTGGCCAAAAGCTTCGATTGTTTTTAATCAGGATAAAACTATACGATTTTATTTACAGATAAGAATATTTTGTGGTGGTGAAATTATGAAAAAAGGGCTGATATCTATAATAATTCCGGTGTATAATTCTGAACCGTATTTAAGAAAGTGTGTTGAATCGGTCGTAAATTCGGATTATAAGAACTTACAGATAATATTGATAGATGATGGTTCTACTGATGGTTCATCCGAACTGTGCGACAAACTTTCACGAGAAGATTCTCGAATTGAGGTTATACATAAAGCAAACGGCGGTCCCGGACCTTCTTCAGCCAGAAATGCAGGACTTAATGCGGTGGAGGGCGAATATATTGCCTTTGTTGACAGTGATGATTTTATTATGCCTAATATGATATCTGATATGTATAATATAGCTATTACTGAACATTGCGATATAGTCAAAATCGGTATGCTGACAACGACTGTTGAAAATGTTGTGGGCAAAAAAGTTTCAGAGTACTGTGTTATTGATAAAAAAGAAGCGGTTCGGAATGTGTCGGAAAAAGATGTTTCGTGGTCTACTGTGTGCGGAAAGTTATATTTATCTTCACTATTTATCGGATTGCGATTTCCTTTGGGCAGATATTATGAAGACGAGTATATGGCACCGAAATTATTTTATGCAAGCGAAAAAGTTGCGATATCCGAAACGCAGGGGTATATTTATATGCAACGCACCAATGACAGTGTTATGAGAGGAAAGTTTTCGCCTGCAAAATTGCTCGTGATGGATATGTATGATGAACGGATCCAATGGTATAGACAGTGGGGATACGATGATTTGCTCCCGTGTGCATATCAAAAGTATTTTTGGAGTTTGCGCCACTGTTATAAAAAAACTTTGAGCGATGAGTATAAAAAGGAACACGAGGCAGTTGTAAAAAGATTCAAAGAACTTAAACTTAAAAATTTGCATATGAGCGATAAATTTTTGTGTATATGCGGAAGAATAGGTTGCTTGAAATTTGGAGAGAAAGTCATCAATACGAAGGGGAAAATGAAATATTATGTTAAAAGAATTTTTGCGAGGTTAAAAAGATGAATGAACAATGGACAACTGTCATAAAGCCTAAAACGGGCTGGTTTGACATTGATATCAAAAATATTTGGAAGTATAAGGATCTTATAAAGCTTTTTGTAAGAAGATCGTTTGTATCTATGTACAAGCAAACGGTTTTGGGGCCTGCATGGGCGATAATCCAACCGCTGTGTACGACAGTTATATTTACAATAATTTTCGGAAATATCGCAGGTCTTGCACCGGGCGGTGTTCCGTCGTTCCTGTTTTTTATGGCGGGTAATATAACGTGGGGTTATTTTGCAAACTGTCTTAACGCTACCTCGGGAACATTTACGGGAAATGCGGGAATATTCGGTAAGGTCTATTTTCCGAGGCTTGTAATGCCGATAACCACGGTTATCTCCAATTTGATATCATTCGCAATACAGTATGTTTTCTTCTTGGGATTCTGGATCTATTTTTTTGTAACAACCGATTCTATGAAGCCAAATCTCTTTGTGTTGATGACACCGGTATTGCTTGTACATA
Source organism: Eubacteriales bacterium (assembly GCA_045588615.1). GTDB lineage: Bacteria > Bacillota > Clostridia > Oscillospirales > CAG-272 > RGIG7213. Next base: position 1,088 of record JAZNEN010000142.1, on the reverse strand, counting down.
TGGCACTTATGGGACTCGGTATCGGCATCATTTGTTCTTCTCTTACAACAAAATACCGCGACTTAACGATGCTTATCGGTTTTGGTGTTCAGCTTTGGATGTATCTTACACCTGTTGCATATGATTACCAGATAATAAGCGAGAAGTGGCGCACACTTTATATGTGCAATCCGATGACACCTGTCATAAATACTATGCGTTATGCGTATTTGGGCATAGGTGAATTTGAACCCGGATATTATCTTTTAAGTTGGGTAATAACGCTTGTTGTGCTTTTCTTCGGTATATTGCTTTTCTCGAAAGTCGAAAAAACATTTATGGATACGGTGTAATAGATATGAGTGAAACGATTATAAAAGTAGAAAATGTCTCCAAACAGTACCGTTTGGGGGCAATAGGCGGAGGAACACTTAAGGGGGACCTTCAGTCATTTATGGCGAGGATCAGAGGTAAGGAAGATCCGAACAGTAAAATTGGCGCCACGGTATATGCAAAAAATGAAAAATTTATGGCACTTCAAGATATAAATCTTGAGATAAAAAAAGGCGAAGCTGTCGGTATAATAGGTCATAACGGCGCAGGTAAGTCGACACTTCTTAAGCTTTTAACAAGAGTTACAGCTCCCACAACTGGTCAGATATGCATGAATGGACGAGTTGCCAGTATGCTTGAGGTCGGAACAGGCTTCCACCCTGAACTTACAGGTCGTGAAAATGTGTATCTTAACGGTGCAATACTTGGAATGACGAAGGCGGAGATCGATAAAAAATTCGATGAAATAGTTGAATTTTCCGAAGTTAAGCAGTTTATCGATACACCTGTCAAGAGATATTCATCCGGTATGTATGTTAAGCTTGCCTTCTCAGTTGCCGCACACCTTGATTCTGAAATAATGATAATGGATGAGGTTTGCGCCGTTCATGCGCGCGAATCGGAAAGGACGCACATGCAGGAAAAAAACGAAAAAAAGCCGCTGTTGGAGATGCGTGAAGAGGAAAAGAAACCTTTTTTTACGCCAGAGCGCAAAAAGGAAATACGCGAGTGGATTGTGTCGTTGGCTGTAGCGCTTGTGGTGGTATTGATTGTTC
>JAZNEN010000141.1:0-6820 GCA_045588615.1 Eubacteriales bacterium | reverse complement strand
AGCTATAAGGAAGCGGCTCTCCGTGACCAGATAATCGTTAAGAATATTCAGAACGGTTTGAGAGTTGAATATGCAATAGGACGTACAGAAACAAGAAAGCTTGTTCCGCGTCAGATCACAAAAGAAAGCTTTGAAACAAATATTATTGCAAAGCTGAAAGAAGCGGGTGTTTCCAATTGGCTTTTGAATAAGTTTACGGCTTACTATCTGCTTAAAGACCCCACGGCATCAGGTGTTACACAGACAACGCTCAATGCGATGTATAACCAGTGGCCGATCACAAAGAAGTATGCGATCTATGTACTTTCCAACGATACAAAGGACAGAGAGTTCAACTGGATCGAAGAGCAGATTAAAAAATACTGCCCTGAATACACATACGAAAAGCTCGACGAAGACCACGATCTCGTTGAGTACAGCGTCACAGATACAGCTCCCCCTCTGTTCCGTCTTTCCATTGAATATACACTTGACGAACAGGGGCTCACCGCAAGACTTGCGGCAAACGGTATCCGTTTCAACGAAACGAATTACAAGCTGAAGAAGCTTACTATCCTCCCTTATTTCGGAGCAGGTAACAGTAAGGATAACGAAGGATATACATTCATTCCTGACGGAAGCGGTACACTGACAAGATTTGAGGATGTGGATACACAGCTTTCGCTTAGTGCGAAAATGTACGGTTCCGACTTCGCATACCACACAGACGACCCTCAGCACCGTCAGGCAATGAGACTTCCTGTGTTCGGCATCGTTGAAAATTATGTTGAATCAAACACATACAGAGTAAATGTTCCGCTAAGTAAGTACTACTATGCTGACGGTACGGAAATAACAAGATATATTTCCGAAAATGCAGATAAGGGTTGGTTCAATGTATACCCCGAAAACGGTGTATTCTATGACAAGGACGGAAAGGCCGTTCACACAATGAAGAACGGCGAATATCCCGAAGATATGGAATATATCGATGCATACGGCAATCTTATCAGCACAAAGTCCGTTACAGAAACCTCGACATATAAGGAAGACAGAGGATATTTTGCTATCCTTCTTGAAGGTGACGCGCTTGCTGAAATTTCTACAAACCACGGCGGCGTTCTTCATGATTACAGCTCTGTTGCAACATCGTTCTACCCCCGTCCTACAGACTCGTATAACCTTGCTGATGCAACAAGTGTCGGCGCAAATGCAATGTGGACGGTAACATCAAAGCGTAGATATACAGGAAGCTACATAATCAGATATACAATGCTTACAGATGAAGCAAAGGCAGCTGATTATAATGAATACCTCAAGGATCCCGAAGGCTACAGAGATAACCTTATCTCATCACTTATTCCCGATGCGGAAGGAAATGTTGACACATCATCACTCTTTATACCCGATGTTAAGGTTGATAATTATAAATATTATCCCGCATCGTATATGGGTATGGTAAATGTCTGCCGTGATTATCTTGAAGGCGAAGGAATCCTCACAAGACTTAAGGCAGAAGACATAAAAGATGATATCCCCCTTTGCATTGAAACAATGGGTGTTATCAAATCCACCGATAAGATTTTGAGTATCCCCGTAGAAGTCAAAGTACCGCTTACAACATTTGATGATGTTAAAACAATGTACGGAATGTTGGCTGAAAAGGATATCACAAATATCAATTTCAAACTCACAGGCTATGCAAACGGCGGTGTTACAGCTACTGTTCCCAACAAAGTTAAGTGGGAAAAGAAGGCAGGCGGCGCTGACGGATTCAAGGATCTTATGGCGTTTGCTGAGGAAAAGGATATCGGTATATATCCCGAATTTGAATTCTCCTATTTGCAGAGCGTTTCTCTCTTTGACGGCTTCAACTATAAAAAGCACGCAGTTCAGACGATGGATGGCAGATATCCGTCACAGCGTGAATACAACCCTGCATATCAGGAATTTTACAAGACGGGCTTCAACCCCATTTCCCCCTCGGTATTTGAATATTTCTACGATAAGATGTCCGAAGATCTTCTCAAAACAAAACCCACAGGCATCTCTGTTTCAACTCTTGGATCAGACTTGAACTCTGACTTTAACGAGGATGATCCTTACAACAGAGAGGACAGTAAGGAATTTGTAAGAGATCTGCTTGCAAAGATGCAGAAGGATTTCGGTAAAGTAATGGTAAGCGGCGGTAACTCCTTTGTTCTCCCGTATACAGATTACATTCTTGAAGTACCGCTTGATTCCAGCCAGTACTTGAAATCAAGCAGCGCAATACCTTTTATGGGTATGGTTCTCCACGGATATGTAAACTTTACAGGTTCTGCACTTAACATGGCAGGTGACTTGGATTACGAACTTTTGAAGGCGATAGAAAACGGTTCTTCTATGTACTTTGTACTCTGCTATCAGAATACAAACAAGCTTAAGGAAGACACGACACTTCAGAAGTATTATTCAGTAAACTTTGATACATGGCTTGCTGGCCTCGCTGAAAGCTATCACAGACTCAACGGTGCTATAAGCGATGTTCAGGATAAGCTCATAATTGATCACGAATTTATCACAGGTGTTCGCGTTCTTACTGAAGAAGAATATCAGCAGGCAGTTGCAGATAAGCTTCGTGCAGAGGAAGAATCGAAGAATGAAGAAACAGAAGCGCCCGAGACTGAAGCTCCTGTTGATTCCGAAACAGAAGCACCGGCAGATTCTGATGTTCCCGTTGACAGCGATTCAAATGTTGAAACAGATGCTCCTGCAGAAGATACGGAAACGGATGCAGAAACAGATGCTCCTTCAGAAGATGTTCCCGAAGAAGACGCTGAAGAAGATGAAGAGGATGATGAACTGTCCATCGAAGAACAGATCGCAGCGGAAAATCTTATCGACAACGGTAAGATCGTAAAGGTGACTTATGAAGGCGGTAAGGTATTTATACTTAACTACAACAACTTCAAGGTTTCCGTTGACGGTGTTGAGATAGAAGCTCTCAGCTTCCACACATACACAGAAGGAGGAGAAGGCTGATGAATAATACTGCAAATGAAAAGCTTGTAAAAGCGGCTCCGAAGAAAAAACGCCGCGTTGCTTCGCTTGATAAGAAAAAAGCAAGAGCAGGTTATATATTCGTACTTCCGTTTATAATCGGTCTTGTGGCAATGTATTTGCCGATCATTTATGACTCCATTCTGTACAGCTTTACAAATATCAAGCACGGTGCAGACGGTTATCAGCTGATGTTTGTCGGCTTGGAAAACTACCGTAACGCACTGTTCGTAGATACAACATACGTTCAGGTACTTACAACGGGTGTCAAGCAGTTGTTCCTTGACATTCCCTGTATAGTAATATTCTCGCTGTTCATGGCTGTTCTTCTTAACCAGAAGATGATTGGCCGTGCGGCTTTCCGTGCAATCTTCTTCGTTCCCGTTGTCTTGTCAACAGGTTTGGTTGCAAAGATCGACGCGGGTAACGAACTGCTTTCCTACATGCAGAATACCGATGAAGGTATCAGCACAGGTGCGCAGAGTACGGGCGTTTCGGAAATCGTTTCCGCAATGGACTTCAAATACTTGTTCTCAAGTATGAAAGTCGGTACGGAGCTTGTTGAATACGTTATAAGTGCTATTAACAATATTTATATCATTGTCACCCGTCTCGGTGTTCAGATGCTTATCTTCCTTGCTGGTCTGCAGTCAATTTCTCCCGCTATTTATGAGTCTTGTGAAATTGAAGGTGCATCCGCTTGGGAAACATTTTGGAAGATCACCTTCCCGATGATAAGCCCGATGATTCTGACAAACGCAGTTTATACGATCATTGATGCGTTTACATCTTCTACAAATACGGTTATGTCTTATATCGATCAGGTGTACAGCAAAACAGACGGTGACGTTCTTTCCTCAGCGATGGCTTGGATGTACTTCTTGATAGTAATTGCCATAATTGCAGGTGTGGTAGGTATACTTTCAATGTATGTATTCTATCAGAGAAGAGATTAAGGGGGTGTATGTAAATGAATGCTGATGCAAGTGTAAAAACAAAAAGAAAAGCAAAAGACACTGTAAAGGTTGATTTTGACAGGACCCCGTTCTGGCAGAGAATGAAGGCGAAGTATCTCACACTGTACTTCCTTAAAAGGGTAGTGTGGGCGCTGTTCAGATACGTATTGCTTATCGGTATATCGTATGTTATACTTTTCCCCTTCTTTGCAAAGATCGCCTCTTCGTTTATGTCACCTGAGGACTTTGTCGATGCAACGGTTAAATTGATACCTAAGTATCCCACATTTGACCAGTATAAGTACATAGTTCTTGAGAACCATTATCTTAAAGCTTTGATGAATACAACGCTTCTTTCGCTGTCATGTGCAGTGCTCCAGACGTTTATATGTGCTATAATCGGTTACGGTTTTGCTAAATTCAAATTCAAGGGAAATGGTCTCTTGTTCGCGCTCGTTATATTCTCTATGGTTGTTCCTCACCAGACGCTCCAGCTTGCTATGTTTATGAAGTTCAGATACTTTGATGTTCTCGGTATTTTGAATTTGCTCGGCGGCGGTGTTTTCAAGGGGCTGAATATTACAGGCGGCGTAACACACTTCAATTTGACAAACCAATTTACACCGCTTATACTCCTTTCGCTCACAGGCTTTGCGTTTAAGAACGGTCTTTATATCTTTATGATGAGGCAGTTCTATAAGGGCGTCCCCGATGAGCTTGAGGAATCCGCATATGTTGACGGTTCGGGTGTTATGCGTACATTCTTCCAGATAATTATTCCGCTTTCCGTGCCTATGATGATCACGATCTTCCTGTTTGCTTTCTCATGGCAGTGGACAGACAGCTTCTATACAGGCTTGTTCTTCACAAAGACGGATATTTATATGATGAAGAGTATTGTCGCAATTCCTAAGTCGCTTGATATTACATTCGCTGCATCAAACCTCTATAATGCTGCGATAAGAAATACCTGCGGACTTATGATAATTCTCCCGCTTGTTATCCTGTTCCTGTTCTGCCAGAGATACCTCATTCAGGGTATTGAGCGTTCCGGTATCACAGGCTAATAACGGTGTACTCAAACTGATAATTTCAAGACTGGCTCATAGAGTCAGTCTTGATTTTTTATTTGTAACATTTCTTTGCAATATCTTGTAATTTTACGATTTATGTGTATAATTAAGTTACCGACAGTTCGTTTGTACCATCCTGTCGTTAAACAAAACCAGGACTGCTTTCATATTTTGTATGATGCGGCTTTGCGTTTTGCAAGGCTTTTTGTTTTGGAAAAATATCGGGGAATTTTATGGATGAAGAGAAAAAGCAAGCCTGTAAACTTGGTACAGTGCTTGCACGTGAAAAAAAAGAAACGGAAATATTATTAAGATCTATTCCGTCTACGACCGTATCTTTGTTTGTTGTAAGTGTTATATGTATGAATCTGCTTGCAAACAAAACGCTTTTTCAAAATGATTATATTGCGCTTGACGGCGGAATTTTAATATCGTGGCTGTCGTTTATGTGTATGGACATAATCACACGCTATTTCGGACCCAAGGCGTCAAATAAAATTGCCGTTCTTGCGTGTGTCATTAATCTTTTGACGTGTCTTGTCTTTTATATTGCAAGCATCATACCTTCAAACGCAAGTGATTATGCGGCACTTGATACAATACTTGGCGGAACATGGTTTATACTTTTCGGAAGTACTGCCGCATTTCTTGTATCAGCTGTTATAAACAATCTTTTGAACTATACTGTCGGAAAAGCGTTTTGCAAAAATCCCGACGGAAAGACAGCGTATGCAGTCAGCGCATACGTTTCAACATTTATCGGTCAGTTTTTAGATAATTTTATATTTTCACTTATTGTTTTTGTGTTTTTTGCTCCGAAATTCTGGGACGGATTTTGCTGGACACCGCTGCAATGTGCAATGTGCGCGTTGACGGGGGCAACTGCTGAACTTTTTATGGAGGTTGTTTTCTCTCCCTTTGGATACAAAATAGTCAATAAGTGGAGAGAGCACAGCGTTGGACGTGAATATCTTGATTTTGTTAAAGGAGAAGAAAAATGAGAGTGCTTATAACGGGTACATCGCAGGGAATCGGATATGCGATAGCTGAATATTTTTTGAATAAAGGTCATGAGGTCATAGGGATCGACCGTCTGGAAAAAAGCATTGAGCATAAGCACTACAGACATTATGTCTGCGACATACGTGATTATGAAAAGCTTCCTGAAATAAAAAATGTCGATATTCTAATAAACAATGCGGGAACACAGAATGAGGATGATATTGACATAAATCTAAAGGCCTTGATACATATCACGGAAAAGTACGGTGTTCATAAGGGGATACGTTCAATTTTGAATATAGGCTCAGCAAGTGCACATACAGGCTCTGAATTTCCCGAATACTGTGCAAGCAAGGGCGGAATACTGTCTTACACAAAAAATGTTGCCTTGCGTGTTGCGAAGTACGGCGCTGTATGCAACAGCCTTGACCCCGGCGGTGTCATCACACCGCTTAACGAGTGCGTCATGAACGATCCCGAGCTGTGGGCGCAGATAATGAACGAAACACCGCTTAAACGCTGGGCGAGCACAGAGGAAATTGCCGAATGGGCATATTTCCTCACCATAACAAACAAATTCTGTACAGGGCAAAATATTCTCGTTGACGGCGGAGAGTCGATAAATTTTAATTTTATATGGAAATAGTAAAATAAAAAACTGATTTTTTATAAAAAGAGTTTATTTGTATTTGGAGGAAAAGAAATAATGAATAAAACGGAAAAAATCATTCTTGGATCGCTTGGTAGAGTTTTTGAAGCATTTTTAAT
>JAZNEN010000140.1:0-3311 GCA_045588615.1 Eubacteriales bacterium | reverse complement strand
CGACCTTCCTCAAGACTCATTTTCAAGCGCATATTTTCTCTGTTAACGATTTTTGTATTGTCTGCCTTTGATTCGGGAATGTTCTTTTCATCTGTATACCAGCCTCTTGAACCGCACAGGATAAAGTCACCCATATCATATGCGTTATTACGTAAAACGGAAAACTCAAGCTCATTTTCTTCAAAAAACAAATTCATTTTTTTGACCGTGTTCCACCAGAAATCGTGGTTTCCTTCCAGAAGTATCTTTTTTCCCGGCAGACTGTTTATGAATTTCAAATCGGGTAATGCAGTGTCAAACTCCATTCCCCACGAGGTGTCCCCCGCAAGAATAACTGTGTCGTTCTCTGTTACATTTTCAAGCCAGTTTTGCTTTATTTTTTCGGTGTAATCTGCCCATCTTCCTCCGAAAACCTCCATGGTTTTCGATTCATCACCGAACGGAAGGTGAAGATCAGCTATCACAAATACTGCCATATATACCTCATAGGTGCGTATAAAATCATTAATATCTGCAAATACTTTTTTCAGAAATCAGAAAGGAGATACGAAATGGAAATCAAAGACAAGAATCATAAGCATATAAAAGGAATTGGTTGTGATGTGAAAAATTGCGTATATCATGACGGTGAGTGCTACTGCACAGCGAATAAGGTTTCAATAGGACCTTCTTACGCCAGATCGTCAAGTGACACGGTATGCGCAACTTTTAAAGAAAAGTCATTTACCTGATTCAAGAATATCGATTATTTTGTTAACATCTCCCGCCCCCATAATGATAACGATGTCGCCGGGGGCGGCTGTTTTTTTGATGTATTCGGCAATTTTTTCAAAATCACCGACATATTTGCCCTTTGATATTTTGCTTGCAAGAAGTTCTGCTGACATACCGAGCGTGTCTGTTTCACGCGCGGGGTAAATATCGGCAATTATGACTTCGTCACAGTTTTCAAGAGAGGAAGCGAAATCGTCAAGAAGCGCCGCTGTTCTTGAATAGGTGTGGGGTTGAAAAACAACAGTCAGCCTGCCTGTGCAAATATTGCGTGCGGCTGAAAGTGTTGCTGTGATCTCTGTGGGATGGTGAGCGTAATCGTCATATACTTCAGCACCGTTTACACATGTTCTGTACTCAAAACGGCGTTTTATTCCCATAAATGTCTGTGCAGACTTTGCAAAAATTTCTCCGTCTGTCACACCGCACGCAATTGCAACGCACGCACTTGCAAGCGTGTTGTATACATTATGCATACCGAATACGGACAGCTTCACGTGTGAGAAAAATTTACCGTCGAAAATAATATCAAATTCAGGTCTTCCCTTTTCAAACCGTATGTTTTCCGCAGTTAAACGTGCTGATTTGTTTTCAATACCGTATGAATACAGTTCACCGATATAGTCGGCTGAAGCTAAAACAGCTCCCGGAGAGTCGAAATTTACACACGCCGCGCCACCCTCTGCATGTGACAGGTATTCCTTAAAGGAGTTGATATAAGCGGCAAAGTCATTGAAATAATCTGCGTGATCGTATTCGGCATTCAGAATTACCGCAACGGTGGGAAAAAACGAAAGAAATGAATCTTTGTATTCACAGGCTTCAAATACTATCGTGTCACCCTTGCCTATATAATACTGGGAATTTATTCCCGAAATGACGGCACCGTTCATAACCGACGGATCTTTTTGAGCGCCGTTTAATATATTGTATATCATAGCTGTTGCCGTACTCTTACCGTGTGTGCCCGCGACACCTATCGAAGACGGATATTCCGAGATGATATATCCCAGATAATCGGAACGGTATATCATATGAAAGTTATGCGTTGCAGCGTATGAATATTCAGGGGTGTCACTGGGTATTGCTGCGTTATACACGACTACAGAAAAATTCATGATATTTTTTACGTCGTGACCTTCCTGAATTTCTATTCCCCGCGTTGAAAGCATATCCGTGACAGTTGACAATGTTCTGTCACTTCCGCCTGTCTTCAGCCCGTTTTCCTTCGATATTATCGCTAAAGAGGACATTGAAACGCCCCCAATGCCGATAAAATACACATTGTTTTCGCGCGAAAGTATTTCCTTTATTTCATCGGGCGAATAATGTTTTCTTTCTTTTTTCATAAAAAACCCCACGTTATTCAAAAATAAAAAAATACACACATTTGTGTAAAACAGATAAACCAACAAAAAGCACCCATAACAGCGCTGTACATAATAAATTTGTATTTTTTTTACAAAATAACCGATTAAAATTCAGATGAAAAACATATAAATAGTTTAAAATTAAAGAACAGATAAGGCGGTTGTAATGTATATTTATGCACCGCTAATTCCAAGAGAGAGGAAACACAGCTATGGATATCTCAGATATCAAAATCAGAAAAATTTTTGAAGACGGTCCTATGAAAGCGATCGTATCCGTCACGTTTGACAACCAACTCGCAGTTCACGACATTAAAGTGATCGATGCAGGCGGTAAGAAGTTCATCGTGATGCCCAGCAGAAAAAATCCGGACAATACATTCCGCGATATCGTTCATCCCATCAACTCCGATTTCCGCAAGAGAATCGAAGATGCTGTGCTTGAAACATATGACGCACAGAAAGAAACATATCTTATGGAAAATGCCGAAATCTGAATTTAAAGGATTTTGATTTTTCTCAACCTCATAACCGTCGGTTATGAGGTTGTTTTTTTGTTTCTTTCTTTGACACGGCGCTTTATTTTTATAAGGTCGCCGAGCATTTTAAATGTATCTGACAAAACATTTATTTTTGATTCTCTGTGATTGATAATTTTCACAGGAATTTCATCTATTTTCATTCCCTTTGATTTTGCGGTGAGCAATACTTCAAAGTCGAATGCGAATCCGTCTGTTTCACATTGGGAGAAAATCTTCTTCGCATCATCTGTACGGAAGCCCTTCATACCGCATTGAGAGTCAGACAGTTTGAAGCCTGCGGTTATACACAGTACCTTTATGTATATTTTCGATGCAAGCTTACGTATAAATGTGTATCCCTCATATCCGTCTTTTGTAAGATTGCGTGAACCTACAACCACGGATGTTCTGACAGCTCCGCTTCTTACTTTTTCGTTATCGGATGCAAAAAAGTCGTAGACGTTTTTTATAACTTCAACACCGTATGCAATATCACAGTCGGTGAACATTGCAATATCACCGGTTGCGGCAAGCATACCTGTTCTTACGGCATAGCCCTTGCCGCGGTTTTGCTCATAGCGCACAAGGCGCACACCCGGCTTTTCCTTTTCTGCCTTTTCAACAAATAAAGAGCACCCGTCCTTAGAAC
>JAZNEN010000139.1:0-3421 GCA_045588615.1 Eubacteriales bacterium | reverse complement strand
GGTGCAGTCAACTACACGAAAAAACGGATTGAAATTTGAAAGTGTCAAAAGCTTATCGGAAAACTCCTTCACCACACCGGAACCGCGTATCACAACGACAACAGGAGAATTTTCATCAGCACTCTTTGCAATATCTTCAATTTCATCAGGTGTAATTATCTTAACACCCTTTTCTTCAAGCTCCTCTGTCACAACGGGATTGTGTATTATTTTCCCAAGTGTATATATTCTTGATTTTTTTTCTTTTTCCACTATGTCGTACACCGTACTTACCGCACGCTGTACACCGAAGCAAAAGCCTGCATATTCCGCAACACGAACAGACATTATTTTATCCCCTTTAATGAGTCTGCAAGCATACAGATATCTGTAAATATGCGATTAGTCGCTTCCTCATATTCTTTGGCTGTACCGTCTTTGAAGTTGAATTCATCATTTTCGATAGGCTTACCTATTATGATATGTGCACGTCTGAACAGCCCAACTTTGTTGTTTTTTGTTTTAATATACACGGGAATAACACGGCACCCCGATCTGTAAGCTATAAGTCCTGCACCGTTCTTAATACTCGATTCCTCGATCGGAACGCCCGGACATCTTGTGCCCTGCGGGAACATACCGACAAGTTCACCATTTCTAAGCAATGTTTCGGCTGTGCGTATTGCTGTGGAATCAGCTCCTCCCCGCTTGACAGGAAATGCACCAAAAGCCTTTATTACAGATTTCAAAACGGGAATCTTGAAAAGTTCCGCTTTACCCATATACTTTATAGGCTTTTTGATAGCCGCAACTATCACTATAGGATCAGCAAAGCATGTATGGTTTGCGCACACCAGACCGCCGTCAGCGGGAATATTCTCAAGTCCCTCTATCTTTTTTACAGAAAACAGAAATCTCACGGCAGGTCCTAACACCTTAATGGCTCCTGTATAAAAGCTCATAGCGAAAACCTCTTACGTGCAATGTTAATAACATAGTCTATACTTTCTTCAAGGCCGTATTCCGTATTATCAAACATCACAGCATCGTCAGCAGGAACAGCAGGTGCAATTTTCCTGTTTTTATCTTTATCGTCACGCTTTACCATGTTTCCGTAAACATCTTCAAAGGTGACATTTTCGCCTTTTTCCAAAAGCTCTTTATATCTTCTTCTTGCACGTGATTCATCGTTTGCTGTCATAAATATTTTAAGTCCGGCATCAGGGAGCACTACCGTTCCGATATCTCGTCCGTCCATCACAACATCTTTATTTTTTGCAATATCGCGCTGTGTATCAAGTAAAAAATCACGGACAGCCTGAATTGTCGAAACTCCCGAAGCGTATGTTGACACGATATCTGTTCTTATATCCGCATCAACACATCTGCCGTTGAGGTAAATATGCTGTGTACCGTTTTCATATTCAAGCTTTATTTTGACATTCTCAAGTGACGATATTATACCGTTTTCATCGGAAAGCTCTATGCCGTTTTCGTACATATACAGTCCGACTGTGCGGTACATTGCGCCCGTGTCAACGTGGATTATACCCATTTTAGCGGCAATTCCCTTCGCCACGGTGCTTTTGCCCGCCCCTGAGGGGCCGTCTATTGCTATATTTATACGCATATTATTTCTCACCTTCGTTTATTAAAGCATTCGCCGCCGCATACGCTGTGCAAAAAGCAATCTGCAGATTAAAACCGCCTGTGTATGCATCGCAGTCGATCACTTCACCGACGAAATAAAGCCCTTTGACAAGCTTAGATTCCATTGTTTTCTGATTTATTTCCTTGACAGATATACCGCCTGATGTAATTATCGCTTCGTTTATATCCGCAAATCTTTCAACAGTTACGGGAAAAGATTTCAGAAGTCCCAAAAGCATTTTTCTTTCCTGCTTCGTTATCTCATTTACCTTCTTGTAGGGATCTATCCCCGAAAGATCTACCATAACAGGGATCATTTTCTGCGGTAGAAGCGCCCCCAAGGAATTTGAAAAATTGCGGTTTATATTTTTGGAAAAATCGGAAAGAAGTCTTTTATCAAGCTCACTTTCATCAAGCGCAGGCTTGAAATCTATATACATCTTATAGCGCTTCTTTTCCATAGGGCGAAGCGATGCCGATGCACTTAAAACGACAGGACCGCTTACACCGAAATGCGTGAAAAGCATTTCCCCGAATTCACGGTACACGACCTTTCCGTTTGTGTTATCAACAAACTTAACTTCGACGTTTTTAAGTGAAAGTCCCATAAGCTCCGCACAGTATTTTTCCGTACATACAAGCGGAACGAGTGACGGTGTCGGCGTTACGATACTATGTCCGAAAGCCTTTGCAAATTCATATCCGTCACCTGTGGAGCCGGTTGCCTTATAGGACACACCGCCCGTTGCGATTATAACGCTGTCGTATACCTTTTTTTCACTTGAATAAACTGCAAAGCCTTCGCTTGTCTTATCGATTTTTCTTACCCTGTCCGTTATAAGAACAGCACCGTTTTTCCTGCATTTTTTAACCAATGCATCAGCAATATCGTGCGCCTTATCCGACACGGGAAAAACACGGTTGCCCCTCTCGGTTTTGAGAGGGACACCGGAATTTTCAAAAAAGTCCATAACAGCCGAGCTGTCAAAATTCGCATAGGATGAATAAAGAAATTTAGGATTTGTCGGCACGTTTGCGAAAAATTCATCCCGTGTGCAATTATTTGTTACGTTGCATCTGCCTTTGCCCGTTATGCGCAGTTTTCTTCCAAATACGGTGTTTTTGTCGTATATATCAACGGAAAATCCATTCTCAGCGCATAGCGAACCTGCAAAAAGTCCCGATGCACCGCCGCCTATAACGGCGATTTTTTTACAAGCCTTATTTGCCTGTTTTGTCATAAACTTCGTACTTATCCCAAATATCTTCAAGTTGGTTGAAGGTATCGGTAAGTTCCTTTTCTTTCTTTTTGCCTATTGCTACAGTCATCGCATTGATAATACTGAGCGGTGCAACAAGAGAATCCACAAACGAAACCATATCACTTCTTGCAACAAGCACACAGTCGGCTGTTTCTGTGACAGGCGAATCGTTCGAGTCGGTCAGTGCAACCGTTTTGGCTCCCCTTGACTTTGCAAATTCCATAGCATTTATAACTCTCTTGGAATATCTGGGGAATGTTATACCGATTATAACATCATCGGGTCCTATTCTGAAAAGCTGTTCGAATATTTCCGAGCGGCTTGTTGTGTTTACAAGCTTGACATCTTCAAACATCATCTTGAAGTAAAAATTCATAAACTGCGCCAAAGAAGCTGACGAGCGCACACCCATAATGAATATTCTTTTTGATGATACAACTGTATCCACGGCCTTATCAAATGCTGATTTGTCCGCACTTTCAAGAGTTATCTTCAGCTTCTCAATATCGTAATTTACGACCTTTTCAAGT
>JAZNEN010000138.1:0-2002 GCA_045588615.1 Eubacteriales bacterium | reverse complement strand
AGGAGGATGAGGCATGATATTCAGTGAGCTTTATTCTGCATATTATAACACAGTTGCCGCCATTATCTCCAAGATCATAGAAGGCGAATGCTCCGAAAAGGAATTACAAAAAGTTGTTTACGACCGTGCTTTCGGCGAAAGTGTACTGACTATTATTCCCTCTTTCAAAAATGAAAAATGGCAGCTTGTACACCGTGACATGACAACACCGCTTGAGCACAAGCCGACAATGCCTCTGACAATTCTTCAGAAAAGATGGCTTAAATCAATTTCACTTGATCCGAGAATAAAATTATTTGATATTGATTTTCCCGACCTTGACGGGGTTGAACCGCTTTTCACTTCCGAGGATTATTATATCTACGATAAATACGGTGACGGCGATCCATTCGAAGACGAGGAATACATAAGGCAGTTCAGGGTAATTCTGGATGCAATACGCAAAAAGTCACAGATAAAATTTGAAATGATTAACCGCCAAGGCAACACAATGTTTGTCAGATGCCGTCCTGTACGTCTTGAATATTCCGAAAAAGACGACAAATTCAGGGTTATCACAGCAGGACGCCGCCACGTACCTACTGTAAATCTTGCAAAAATAATGTCTTGTAATCATTATACAGGTGAAAGAGTTATATACGGAAAAGAGCGTGAAATAAATTATGACACTCTCACCGTCAGGATATGTGATGAGAGAAATGCCATGGAGCGTTTTATGCTTCACTTTGCACATTTTGAAAAGCAAGCCGAAAAGCTTGACAAAAAGCATTATCTTGTAAAAATCAAATATGCCCACGACGATGAACCCGAAATGGTAATAAGGATCCTTTCCTTCGGGCCAATGGTTGAGGTTATTGCCCCTGAATCATTCAGAAAATCAGTTATTGAAAAACTCAAAAAACAGTTAAACTGCGGACTTTAATTAAGTTCGCAGCTTTTTTTCCGTGAAAAACATGAAATGCGGTGGTAAAATATGCTTGCAAGGTTACAAAGCGTGTGTTTGAGCAATTCTTCACCGCAGTGCACTGGGATATTCCGAAGTGTATGCTGATGTGATTTTGCATTGAGCCTTTTAAGCTCTCATTTCGCGGGTTCGAATCCCGCCATATACTCAAAAGGTATATGCCAGCGGTTTGGATTTTGTCCTTCGGGACGCAGATATTGTGCAAAGGTTCACTTTTGTGCAGGAAAATATTTAATTAAAGGTTGGTTATCATCGAGCAAAAGCGTGCCTTGCCTGAAAACAGATACCGTGTTTTCCAAAGCATCACCGAATTTTCCGTGATACTGCGGCATCACTCAAGATTTCAGCCGCCGCTTTTGCAAAATGGTAACGCAAGCAAAGCTTGAGGTAACGGTATGCGTTTTTTATTCAGATCAAAAAAGAACATGCTTACAGAAGAACTTGCAAAAGGTTTTCCCCGTGAGCTTAAAGACGATGTCAAAGCTGTTTGTAAGACTATATTAATAAACGATAAAGCATACGGATATCTTTTGTATGGCGGTAAAAGCACAGAATGGAAGCTGTCAACAGGAGAAAAGCAAGAAATTCCCTACCGCATATATGTAAGTGACAAATTACTGTTTACAGGCAAGTTTACAGAACGGCAAAAGCTGATATATCACTGCATTTTTTCAAGAAGCTATGACGGATACATAAGAGAAAAACATATAAAAGCCCTGCTTGATCACGATCTTCCCGAATGGGCGACACCGTATATCATAAAAGTGTGCGACGAATACGTTATAGAAATATTGGAAACGGTTTACCAAAAGTTAAAAGACAAAAACTGTAAAATATACAAGGCGGTGTGCAGTAACAATTTTAAGCTTATAGAGTCAGGGCACAGCCGTATGATAAGCTGTTGGAATGAGTATTACCGATACAGCTATTACAAATATAATGATTACATCGGCAAAAAGCTGTATTCCGAATGCTTCGGATACAGCAAAACAGGTCAGAAATCCATTAAGTTTTAGAAAGGAATAAAATATATGAAAA
>JAZNEN010000137.1:0-11173 GCA_045588615.1 Eubacteriales bacterium | reverse complement strand
CTTTTTTATATTTTGTAGTATTGCTTGATTTTTTTCATCGCAATTTACCATATGTAGTCCAAACATAATAGATATAGTATTAAATACGCTGTAAACTATACCGATAGATACACCAACTGCAAATGAATACAGTATAAGCATCAACTGAACCGCCGGAGTTTGATACAAAAAACCTCCCATTATTTAAAAATGCGTGAAAAGAATCCTTGTTTTTCTTCCGTTTCAGTAGGATAGTACAAGGACACGACCTCCCCCTCTATAAAAACATCGCCTCCGTCAAGATCCAGTTTTGAAACATTGAGCCCTTTTCCCTGTACACAACAGATGCCCATTGAAGTTTTCAAAACCACCTGCTCGTCATCAAAGCTCAAAACGCTTACGGCACCGCCTATTTCGGTATGCTTTCGCGATATCATTGTAACATTATGTTCGGACATAAATAAAACCTCCGGGATATTATACTGTAATATAATATGCCCGAAGGTTTGATTTTAGAATTTTCTCTTAAATATAAATGCAGAAATTACAGCACCCAGAATAAGTGAAAGTATTGAAAAAAGCAACAGTGACCAAAGAGGAACAGGTCTGTTTATTCCCGTTTGTTCGTTGTAGGACGGGCGTGTATCGGCATCCTGTACCGAGTCAGCACTTTCTGACTCGCCCTTGGGTACATCGCTTGTCACACTGTCGGGTATTGGATCCGTTACAAATGTATCTTCCCACGTATCTTCAAGAGGTGTTGTTTCTTCAACTGTTACATCGGCGCTTTCCGTGTCCTCAGCAGGGGCGTTTTCGCCACCTTTTACAATGACAAACATATAATTTCTTTTGCTTCCGTTTTCCGCTGTACAAGACAGTATAACAGTAGTTTGTTCGGTTGAAAGGTCAACAACTTTTTTATTGACCGTTGCATTTTTGTCGTTTGCTGTCGGTGAAAGTGTTATTCTTTCAGTACCCTCGGGAACCGTTATCGTATAGTTATATACATCCGGATTGAATGCAGGAGTTATCGTACCCGTTGATATTTCAAGCTTTGATATCGCATTGTCATCGCTCTCCGGATTGGGGTTTTCCTTCATCGTTATTTTGAGCGTGTATTTTTTCGTTGTGCCATCTTCCGCCGTTACGGTGATCGTTACTGTATTAAGTCCCGCTTTAAGCGAATCACCGCCAGAAACCTTTACGCTTGCCTTTGAATCGGTCGCTTTACAGTTTACTTTAAGGGGCGTTGTTCTGTAGTCGATCGTTGATGTATAAGATGTTACATCTGAAGCAAACGCAGGTGAAAGTGTCACATCGCTTACTGAAAGGGAGTAAAGTGTTGCATCGGATGACTTCTTTGTTATTTTAACTGAATATGTAACATCTGAAATCGACTGTTCTTCTTCCATTGAGGCTATGTTTATGTTTTTAAGCGAAACAGATACATTTTCGCCCTTAGCCAGGGAAGATGCAAGTCTGAATTTTATTTTGATCAATGTCTTGCCGTCGATGCTTTCTGTAGGCTCATCACATTCAAAAAGGAAACGTACGGCGCCTTCAGAAAGTTCTTTAGTGGAAACCTTCCAGCCTGAAAGAACACCGCTGTTTGATCTGTAGGTGATCTGCTCTGCATCAAACAATGCATCAAACTGAACAGCCAAGGCATTTTTAACATTGTCCGAATCAAGCTTTACGGTGACCGTTACCTCGTCACCGGGATATGCACTTGAAGCACCGTTGACATCAATACTTGCTGCGGCAAATGTACCGATGCTCACAAGAGGTAAAAGCAACACTGCCGTTATTAATACTGCCAAAAATCTTTTCATATCAATATTCCTTTCCTTCTATCGTTAAATCTCCGAGCATATGCGCCTTAAACTGCGCAAAGTCTATGAGCGAAAGCGAACCGTCACCGTTTGCATCTGCGGCAAATTTATCAGCCGAGGTAAATTCTTTATCCCCAAGCATATATGCTTTAATATTTGCAAAATCGATAAGTGATATCTTGCCGTCACCGTTGATATCGCCTGTTACGACAACTGTAAGCTTTTGTGCGACAGTATCACCGCTGTAAAGCCTTATTTCGCATCCTGTTGATACAAGCTCGTCGTCCTTAAGCTCAACGTCATTTTTAAATACCTTTATGTTTTCTTTGACCGTGAAGCCCGAAAGGAGTGTGGCAACCGTTGTCTGCTCGCTTATTTTACTTATGATGCCTGCCTCTGTATTTATCGAATAAACCTCACTTGACATTGCAAAAACATCCACGTGAAGCGTATTTGAAACGATTTCGCCCTCACATCCGTTTGCCGCCGTTATTTTCGCTGAAATATCCTTTCCGCTGTCAAGTGCACCGACGGTGTAGGATGTGCCGTTTTCGCCCGCTATAAGCTCACCGTCACGGTACCATGTTATCTCATACGGAATGTAATCAAAGTTTACATTTTCAATATAAAGCGCAATCTCCGTACCGTACTGTGCGGTTCCCTCTATGCGGACATCAGCTGTTAAAGGCTCTGTTTCAACGAAAACAGTAAACTCTGTACTTAAATTTTCATATGTTACCTTGACCTTGCGGTAACCGCCCATATCCAATTCAAGACCGTCTACAACATAGCTCTTTTCAGGCAGCACCGAAACGATTCCTGCATGGTTTTTAAAGTAAACGGAAAGCCCGTCCTTTACAAATTGTTCGCCGTATTTATATTTTGTTTTGTCCGGCATAGTCCGAAGAACTATCTCAGATTCATCTGAAATACGCTCTCCATACGAGAATGCGTAGATTCCGCCTGTTGTTGAAAGCATCACACCGTTTTCGCCCACATCAAAGGATACTTCCTTCATCATTCCGTCTTCAAGCCTGTAAACAGCTTCTACCCACGGATTGCAAAATACACACGCAGTATATTCTTCCTTAGTCATATATTTGTCAAAGGAAAGCACAAATACTTCTATCTCATCATCCGGTAAAATGTTCTGTATAAGCGCTGTTTTGCCGGCTCCCACCTTTTCAGCCGTAAATACAGCATTTTCGGGCACATCACCGTAATAAAATGCCATACCGCTGTCAGAGGAAGAATATGTAATATCTTCTGTTATATAGCCGGAAGCTACCGCATTTATTTGTGTTGTGCTTCCGCTGTTGCAAAGCACGGTAACACCGCCATCGGTTTTACCGAATGATGTTATTTCACTCGGCGCAAAGACTCTTATATTTGAGCATTTGTCGAATGCATAATCGCCTACAGCCTTCACATCGGGCGGCAAAATGACCGTGCCGATACCGTCAGCTCCGTAAAATGCATACTTTCCTACAGTTATCACCGAAAGCGGAATGTATACTTCAGAAAGCTCTGTACAGTTTTTGAATGCATAACTTTCTACGGTTTTGATTCCCGACGGAATATTGAATACACCTACAGTTCCCGCAGGACATACAAATATCGATGTTTTGTTTTTGTTATAAAGCACATCGCCGTCAGATGTAAAGAACTGATTGTCCTCGGGACATTCTATCTTTTTAAGCGATACTATATCAGAAAGTGCACCGTTTTCTATCTCCGACATTTTTTTGGAAAGTGTAATTTCCGGAATCTTTGTGCATCCGAGAAAAGCACCGTCTTTTATAACTTCAACGGTGTCGGGCATTATGTATGCACCCTCTTTTGCCACGGGATAACGCACCAAAGCCCCCATATCTTTTGTGTACAAAACACCGCTGTCAACCGCGAAATACTTTGAATTTTCAAGCGCAAAGGAAGTAAGACCTTCACAACCCGCAAATGCTGCAGGCGGTACAAGTTCAAGTGTCGATGGAAGTGTGATCTTTGTTATTCCCACACACATATTGAATGCGTCGGGTGAAAGTACCAAAACCCCCTCGGCAACTTTAAATTCTCCTGTTTTTCCTGCAGGACATACAATCAGATATTCACCGTCTCGGCTGTAAAGAACACCGTTATCTGACTTGAAGTTTACGTTTTTATCATCAACTTTTATATCTGTAAGATTTACACATCCCAAAAATGCATCGGTGTGAATTGAAGTAATACATGCAGGAATGGAAACAGACTTAAGAGTAGGGGAATACATAAATGCCCCCTGCCCTATTTTCGTCACAGGTATGCTGTTTATTTCTGACGGAATGACTATATTTTCGTCCTCGCCCTCATAATGCGTAAGCGTTATCTCGCCATCGTTTACAGAGTAAAGGATTCCTGCGTATACATTTTTTTCAACCGTCACGCGGCACTGTGCTGTTTTACCCGATAACGAATCGTAAACTATAATAAACGCTGTGCCCTCATCAATTGCATATATTTTGCCGTCGCTGTCAATTTCCACAACATTACTGTCACCGGAAACGAATTTTATATCGTAAATTGCATTATTCGGTGTGCATACAAATTCAAGGTCATATGTCTGTCCGTACTTTAATGTAAGCTCTGTTTCCTTAAGTTTAATATCGGTTATTGTTGAACTGTCTTCGTAAAACTCAGCTTTTACTATACAAAATCCGAAGTATTCAATGTCATCATCGGAAATAAGGGTAATATTGACAGTATCGCCGTCTATCACAAGCGTTTGCCCTGCAAGCTGACCCGCTGTATACGTTCCGATATTCTGATTGTTTTTATCCATAACAAGGATAAAGTCCTCGCCGTCTTCAACGTAAGTATCAGTTGAAAATGTCACGGCGATCCTTTCGGGATTTCCGGGAACTGTATAACTGTATTTTTCATTGAGATTGCTTGCATATGGGTGTGAAGACTGAAGCGGAGCAACTCTGTCAAGGACATTGACTTTAAGCACGGAGGTCTTCATTCCATTGATGCTCTTTGCGTATACAGTAGTGCTTCCCGTGGAAACGGCTTTTATCTTTCCGTCTTCTATCTTTACAATGCTCTGGTTTGAAGATGTCAGTATTACATCCTTAACCTCGGCATTTTCGGGCAACACCTTAAGTGCGGGAATAATAACATCGTCAACTCTTATGTTTATTTCAGGCTGGGCAAATGAAACTGACGTTACAGGTACTGTGCCTGTGTAAACCGCCTCGGAATATTTATTGCCGTTTTTTTCTGCATATTCTTTTATTTTTTCATCACCGTAAAGTGTTATATCTGTACCGAAAAACGCTTCATTTTCGACATCAGTACCCTTTGGTATCAGAATACTGCCAAGGAAATAACAGCTTGCAAACGCCAGCTTGCCGATTGTTTTCACCTTTTCCGAAATTACAACCGTTTGTATCTTATCGCATCCGTAAAACATTCCTTCGGGAATATTTTCGAGGTTTATGTTTACACTTGTGAAAGCTCGGCATCCGTAAAACGAGTATACACCGGCACTTTCAAGATGGAAAAGCAAAAATATCTTAAGGGATGAACAGCCGTAAAACGCATATTCGCCCACATCGGTAATGTTTGAGGAGGATGAAAAATTTTCAAGCTCATCCATACCGTAAAAAGCATACGCGCCAATTGATGTAACACCTGCAGGCGCTGTAAAACTCTTCGCCGATACGTCACAGAACTTTACAAGGCGCGACATATCTTTAGTGTAAAGATTTCCGTCAACCGTTTTGAATGCGGGATTGTTTTCTGAAACGGTTATCGCTTTAAGAGAACTGCAACCGATAAACGCAGAGGCATCAACATTCACAACGGAATCGGGAAGAATTATCTCGTATATGGATTTACAATTTTCAAATGCTCCTTCACTTATCGCAACAACGGGTTTCCCGTCGATACTCTGCGGTATTTCAACTGTGTAAGCATCGTCCTTGTACCACGATGTAATTGTAACACCGTCCTCCGTCTGTGTATAAGCAAACGTATCTTCTGCCACAGAATAGATCGGACATAGCGAAAACAATGTGCAAAATACAAGCAATAAAGCAACTGTTTTTTTAATCATTATGCATTTCCTTCCAACTGTTTTTATTAAAATATTTTATCATAGTATAATATAATCTATAATATCATATATAAGCAGAAAATTCAACATAAAATCAAATATTTTTCCAAAAAATTAACTTTAAAAATCACTTGAATGTCAAAGTGCCGCCTGACACTTTTTCTTTATATTTTAACCGCACAAATCATTGCCGCCGGCAAAGCCGTTGGCTTGCTCTGCGTCTATAAACCGCTGTTGCCTGCAGGCTGAAATTCCCCCCGAAACATTTGACGCTTGTAAACTTGCCCTGATGCCGCAATGCGGTGAAAAACCTTCTCCTGTGAGGGATCTGCTTATCTGGGGCGTCGAGAGCACCACCCCCGACTACCTTGTTTCGTCTAAATCTTTACAGTACGGCACCCATGCCTGCACCCCGCCTGCAATCAGTTTACAAAGCAAACCGAAAGGTCCGGATCATTTTTGGAAATTGCTTTCAAAATTTGCCCCCATATGTTCTCCTGATATTATTTTACAGGGAACGTGTGTCCACAGCGTCCCGGTTTAAATTGCTTGCTACGAGATTGTTTTCGAAAACAAAAACGGAGCGGACCCATTTGAGTCCGCCCCTTGCAATATTCAATTAGCTGTACATTGAGTCATACCATTCATTGTAGATATATACAATGCCTGTTTCTGCCTCTGAGCTCATAAATGCAACATATGTCTCATTTTTTCTGAGCTCTGCATTGAGCTGTGAGAAGAATGATTCGTAAAGATCAAAGTAGATCTGATCAAGCTCTTCTGCTGTAACGCCTTCTGTATTCATAGAAGCCGCAAGCTTTTGATTTGCCGCAATAAGCTCTTCATTCGCTGTGATCTGTGCTTCATTTTCATCAAGCGCGGTCTTAGCCTCAACTGCCTTTGCCTTTTCCGCTTCAAGCTTTTCTTCAACGGGAGTAATTTCCTCCGTTATAGAATCAACAACTGCCTGTGTGGGTTCCATAGCAACCTTGGCTGCATCAAGCTTAGGCTGTGCTGCCGCAAGCTTCTTTTCAGCATCCGCAAGTACTTCCTGCATTACCTTGAGGTTCTTCTGTTGGAAGTCGAGCTGCTCGAGGTCAGGTGTTTCGGAAGCATTAATTTCCTCGATCTTCTTCTGTGTTGCTTCTATATCAGCCGTCTTTGTCGAGATTATGGATGTCTGCTTATCAACCTCAGCCTGAAGCTTGGAAACTTCATCCTTGAAAGGCTGATTTGCAGCATTTGCCGCGTCAAGACGAGCTTTGATGCCGTCATACTGCTTCTGAATAGGATCGATAATTACACGGAACGGCTCATATGCTGCTACAAGCGCAACATTTTCAGCACGAAGTGTTGTAAGTGTCGCTTCCGCTTCTGCGATTACCTGATTGCAAGCGTTTATCTTTGCGATACGTTCTGCTTCGGGATCGTAATCATTTACCTTCTTGAACATTTCGTCGGAAAGCTGTTTTGCTGCCTTTATAAGCTCTGCATTGTTTTCGTTTTCAAATACAAAACCGAGGTAAGGAGAGATAAGTGTTGACTTATTTGTTTCCTTTGCCTTTTCCCAAATATCAAGGGGCATATCCTCTTCGGGATGTGCGATGAATGTATTACCGGTTACATAGATATTCATCATATAATCACGGTTAAGACGCACAAGCTTACCTGTATCTTCTTCAATTTTGTAGTTAACACCGGGAACACCGTACTGAAGAAGATTTCTGAAATCGGCATTTGTGTTAAGGAAGGTGATCAATTCCATGCATCTGTCGGGATTTTCAGCATATTTACTGATACCGAGCATATATTCGCCAACTGTTTCGGTTGATGCAACGGGCTTTTCGAGAACCTTAACGATATACTTACTCGAGTCAACTGTTGAGGCGAAGGCTTCATCGCCCGTAACGACCTTAAGTGCGTATTTCGTATCTTCTGTGGGATTTTCGCAGAAGTAACCGTTACGCTCAAACTGCTTCATATATGCGTAAAATTCAGTATATTGCCACTGGTTGAGTATGTTTTTGGGAACTGACTTCATACCTGTTGTGGAAGCATTTGAAAGATATGTACCGAACATAGTCGTTTCGCCGGAGAACAAGCCTACGATACCGGGTGCATCCGCAAGGCTTATGGGTTCGATAAACGCATCGTCATCAGCTTTATCGTAAATACCTGCAATCGGATTAAGAATAGGGGAAACATCAGCTTCACCTGCGCTTACAGCACTAAGGAATCTTACTGTTTCCTTGTCTGTAAGACCTGTTATCTTAGATTCATTGATACCGTACTTTGACACAAGCTCTTTATCAAGAACGAGGTATTTATATTCGTAAGCAAGCTGTCTGTTTGTCGGAATAGCGTATGTTCCGTTACCTACCTTACCGCCGGCAATTACATTCGGGTTGAGATAGTGATGCAGATCGCTCGCAGTGCCTGCAAGCATTTCGTCAAGCTGAAGCAGGAACGATTCACCGTCAGAAGCATATGCCTCATCGTTTACATACTTTGTAAGGTTCTCAGCACCGCAGATAAGGAATACATCCATCTGTGTGGAAGTCGCTGTGGGGTACTTTTCAACGGAAGCGCCGAGAATGTTAAATTCTGTTTCATAAAATTCCGTTTCGGACTCTTCCTCTTCCTGAACTTCTTCCTTGTACCACTTGCTCTTTCTGCCGCCTTCATCTTTGTCAGCCGCAATAAGCTTATCGATTGCCGAGTGACGCTTTGATTCCTTTTCGGATGCGTCTGCCTTGCTTTCGAGCTCTGCCTGGAGCGTCTGCTCTTCCGCAATATCTGCAACGATCTGGTCTATTTTCTCTTCATATTCGCTTTCCTTGAAGTAACGGAGAATGACCTGTGTCTTGAAGCGCTGTGTTGTTATCGAGTTGATCTCATCCTGAACAGCTTTGATTGCTTCTTCGGTCGTTTCATCGCCCGTCATAAGCGTAAGTACAACTGTTTTGGGTTTTCTCGCCGCAATCTCATCTTCGGCAATAACTTCGCCGTTTTTGTTGCCTGAAGTACCGCAGCCTGCGAATATCAAGGGCAACAATGTTGCAAGAGCAAGAAAGAGTGCGAATAATCTCTTTTTCATGTGTTATGTGACCATGCCTTTCTTTTGTTGTGAAGCACACGCCTCACTCAAAAATTGATTGATATGGGCAAAAAGCCCCGTTATAAAAACATACACGTATATACTACACCAAAAATACATTTCAGTCAAGTAGTTTTTTTAAATAAAATATAAACAGCGATAATAAATATGTGTAAATTAATCAAGATAGTCCTTCAAGCGCTTCGATCTGCTGGGATGTCTGAGCTTGCGGAGTGCCTTCGCTTCGATCTGTCTGATTCTCTCACGCGTGATGTTAAACACCTTACCGACTTCCTCAAGCGTTCTTGTCCTTCCATCCTCAAGTCCGAAACGCAGACGGAGCACCTGTGCCTCACGCGGGGTAAGCGTATTAAGAACTTCATTCAACTGCTCACGCAGAAGCGTATAAAATGCGGCATCTGCGGGTGCCGGCGAATCATCATCCGGTATAAAGTCACCGAGGTGGCTGTCCTCTTCCTCACCAATAGGCGTTTCAAGTGAAACGGGATCCTGCGCTATCTTCATGATATCACGGACTTTTTCCACGCTCATACCAAGCTCATTTGCAATTTCGTCCGCCGTGGGTTCTCTGCCGTAGTCCTGCAAAAGCTGGCGTGTCGTCTTCGTGACCTTGTGGATAGTTTCCACCATATGAACCGGAATACGGATAGTTCTTGCCTGATCCGCAATAGCTCTCGTTATAGCCTGTCTTATCCACCAAGTAGCATATGTTGAAAATTTGTAACCCTTTGTATAGTCGAATTTTTCGACAGCCTTCATAAGTCCGAGGTTGCCCTCCTGGATAAGGTCAAGGAAGAACATTCCCTTACTTACATATCTCTTTGCAATACTTACAACGAGACGGAGGTTAGCTGTTACAAGCTCTTTTTTCGCCTTGTCGTCGCCGTCTGCCATGCGTTGCGCCAGATACAGTTCTCTTTCGCTGTCAAGAAGCGGGAACTGACCGTTCTCCTTAAGATACATACGAACAGGGTCATCAATGGGAAGACCTTCCTGCGCCAGCATTTTTTCCATATCCTCGGCGCTTTCGTATTTTTCGACCTCGCTTTCGATCTCGTCAAACTCCTGCTCACTGTCAAGATATCCGACGACCTCGATTCCCATTCCCTGAAGAGTATCGTAAAATTTTTCGATCTGGTCAAGATCAATATCGATCTCTTCAAATGCTTCCATGATCTCATTGTTTGTCAAAGAACCTTTCTGTTTGCCCTTTTCCATCAACGATTTCATTATGTTTTTCTTTGTTTGTTCCATATATAGGGATTTCCTTTCCGCTTTTTAAGCGTAATTATTTCTTTCTTTTTGACTGTATCAGCGCTTCGATATCACTTACCGTATCGGACTGTGCCTGTGCGCTTTCATTTGCTTTTGCAAGAGCTTGAGCGCTTTCGGCAAACACATCATATGTATTGTTGGAAAGCGCCTGGCGGTCAATACGCATTTTTGTAATGCGTCCTATCTGTTCGGGTGTAAATTCTCCCGCCAAAAATGCAGGATCAAATTTTCTTTCCTTTTCAAAAATCTCCCGCATAACGGTATAAACTTGTTTTCCGAATGATGTAAAAAACATTTCCGCTGAAAGTATTCCCTCTTTTTCAGCCTTTTCCATATACTCGGGATTTATCTGCATAATGCCTAAAAGGGCTTCCTCTGCCCTTGCGGCACGTATATTTTTTACCGTATCGGGATTTATCCTGTCTCCGAGCCCCATAGCGCTCCGTCTTACATCCTCATTAAACTTTTTCTTCTCCCGCTTGATAAAAGTATTCCTTTTTTTCTTGACATCTGTTTTAAGGCTTTCCTCCGAAACGTCGAATATTTTTGCCGCTTTTGCGGTGTAAACATCCCGTTCAACATCCGATGCCATACCCGCAAGAAGCGCGCAAACCTCGTCCGACGCTTTGATCTTTTCTTCGGGTATTGCGATGTTATATTTGGATAATATAGAATCGCACTTGAATTGGAACTCACTTTTAGATTCGTCTACCAGATGACGGAAACGCTCCTTACCGTACTTTTGCAGAAACTCATCGGGGTCTATACCGGCAGGCAGGGACAGCGCGCGAACCTCAAGAGCGGCTGCTGTAAGTATCGGAATAGCACGGTTTGTTGCCTTGCGCCCCGCTTCGTCACCGTCATAGCATATAACAA
>JAZNEN010000136.1:0-6711 GCA_045588615.1 Eubacteriales bacterium | reverse complement strand
TTATAATCACGTCCGCCGATACAAGCACCGTATGCAACATAGTGCTTCATGCATGCATAGACATGGTCTTTTCCAATTGTATCTCCGTCACCCTGATAACCGCGCACGGCGGCTTCCGAAAAGCGTGAACAAAGATACGTATCCTCGCCATACCCCTCCATTATACGTCCCCAGCGTGGATCTCTTGCAATATCTACCATAGGGGAAAATGTCCATTTGATTCCTGCACGGTACGCTTCCTTTGCCGATATTTCGCACGTTTTGCGTGTTATTTCGGGATTCCACGAGCAGGACTGTGCAAGCGGGGTAGGAAATGTCGTTCTGTATCCGTGTATGACATCATCTGCAAAAAGTGCGGGAATTGGCAAGCGTGTCGCTTTAAGTAAGTCACGCTGTATGCTGTTTGTATGAGATGCGCCCTTTATTGTGAGATAAGAACCTACCTTGCCTTCTGCAAAGTGATCTGAAAATGTGTTTTCGTCATCTGAATATATTGATGTGCCGAACTGTGAAAGCTGACCTGTTTTTTCGGTAAGAGTCATTTTTTTTAGCAATTCTTCGGCACGTTTTTGTGCTTCTTTGTATGACGGGGAGTTGAAAATATTTCCCATCTGAAATCCCTTTCTGCATCCTACGGTGTTTGTTTTTGGATATTATAACATATCAGACATCGAATTTCAATAGATAATATTATAATATTCAGATGTTCGGGATTTTTTATCGTGCGTTAAAGCTGTCTTGTTTCCTCAACCTCTATTTTGACTTCCTTCAGCGTGTCCTCGGGAAGATTGCCGAAGCTGAAGCTTACGGTGCGCTTTACGGTTGTTGTTTTGCCGTTATCACGTTTTACGTCATACGTTTCGGTATATGTAAGTACATACGGAAACTCGAAATCAACAGGTGTTTTTATCAGGTTAAGATTTTCAAAAACAAGGCTTGATGTAGCGTTGCTGTACACGGTCATCATCGTGTCGGAGCCTTCATCGGGTGTAAAATCAAGGCACGGGTTTGATTCAAGGCCGATTTTTGTAAAAACACCCTTTGGCGTGTCTGTGAATTTTATTCCGTACGGAAGCTCCAACCCTGCAAGCTCCGTCCTTGTAAAAAGACTGTTTGAATATTTTGCGCTCGTTCCGTCGTCTGATGCTGTGTAGTCATTATAAAATCCGTAAGATTCACTGAATGCTTGCCAGCCTCCGCCGTGTATACCGTCATAGTGCATGCCTCCGATAAAATCCGTAACAGCGGCGAATTGCTTTGCCAGAGAAATAAATTCTCCTTGTGATAATTCGGGGACAAAATTGATGTTTGTCAGATATTCTGAAAAATATTTCAGTATCTTTCGTCCGTTTTCCTGTATAGGAGGATTTGACTGTGTCTCTATAGGCGATGATGTTATTCTTTCGCTGATGAAAATATGCTCATGGTCAATGTATTCGGCAAAACCGCCCTCTTCCGTCGAAGCGGTAATGTCGATTTTTTTGATGACCTCGGCGGTAAGGCAAAGATAACCGTCATTTATTTGCAGATAAAATCCCGAATGGTTGCTGTATTTTGAAACTGCATCCGTTATTTTGTTTTCGGCAGCCGTTACAAGCTCATCGGTGATAAACGGGGCATAAAGCCGTTCTTCATTTTCAAGCTTTATTCTTTCACCGCTTTTCGGAAGCGTGAGAATGTATGCGCCGTTTTCCTTTGATATACACGATGTGGTTATTTCAGGCGGTGACGGCGGTACATCACTTGATGAATTATGCCCCGTGTCTTCACTTGATGAATTACATCCGGATAAAGCCGAAAATATTATTATAAGTACTAATGTCGTAGCAAGTATTCGTTTCATTAAATCACCCCTGTCATTTTATTGAATTTTTTATATATTCAAGTGCTTCAAATTTTTCATCGAGTGAGTCCATATAAGCGATATATTCATCTAATTCGCCGTAATTTTTGAATTCTATAAGCATATCCTTATTCATCTCAGCCAATTCGTAAATATTGTAAAGCTTGCCTTTGTAATGGAATGCCCAATCTGCTTTCAGATTTATCATTATCGTTGGAATATCGGCATCCGAAAACAACCATTCAATTTGTTCAAGGCTTACGCTTTCTGAAGCTTTTATGAAATCTCTCTTGCTTATATTCAAGTGACGTATCATCAGATATAAGGGCGGAAGCTGTTCATTATAAAAATACTCATTATTCTTTAATAATTCTTCCGCGGCATAAATTTCTTCCCAAGACACGATTTTTGACAGATCATACAGGTTGAATAATTCATCAGGGTAGTATCGGCCATATTCCATTGGCTCTACGCTTGTAGGATTGTTTTCTGAACTGTCGACTTTTAAATAACAGCTGGTGGAGTCTTTAAATGTGATCAGGGCGAATTTTGTTCCGTCTTCAAACTCATACCCAGGCACAGGCTCTGATTCACCCTTTATATAAACATACATATTTTCTTTAAGATGTTCAAAATAATATTGATATACACCGTATGATGTTTTGAAAAGAAATACCATTTTGCAGTCGTCTTTAACATAACTGCCGCCATCGATAACACCGTTTCCTTGAAACATCAGGGAACAATAATCACCATCGGGAACAAATTTCAAAGCTGCTGTTTCGTTTTCCGCCGGTATATCGGGTGATGGGGTAACAGGCTCATCATTGGCAGGCGGGGCAGGAACAGGGGCATTTGATACACCCATATGGACCATTTCGAATACGATCTCATCATTCCAGTCAAATCCGCCATTCTCAATGGGCTTGGAGTCTTTGGGAATGTAAACATAATTGTCGCCGTTTTTATGGAATACATATGAGTATACGCCGTAATCACCTGCATTTTTGGGATAGAGCTTCAGCACACCGTCCTGTTCGTCAAAAGGACCGATAAGCGCAAAAGACATGTATGCGCTTGCACTCATTGAAAATGTTTTATTTTCGTAGTTTAAAGAAAATACAGGTCTGTAGATTTCGGCGTGCTCTGATGTGCTGTACGCCGTATTTGCTTCGTAATAAAATTCAAGGTGAGGTTCCATGCTTTGAAGCTCCGGCGTCGGATAAACTGTCTGAACTGTATTATCGGAGTCATATATGCAAAACGTGAATTCCAAAGGCTGACGCAAATTGTTTATAATTTTGGTTGTCAATATTTTTGAATTCAACTTTTGGAATTTTTTATCAGGATCAATGTGGCTTGTGTAGTGTTCACTCTCCCACTCTGCGATCTTCGTGTATTCATTCACTAATTTTTCTTCGTTTTGGGTTCCGCTGAAGTCTGCATTGTCTATTGCAAGCATCTGATAACTTCCAAGGGGAACGATGCTGCTGATTTCAGCGTAATGCGCATTGTAACGGCTGGTGAAAATGTAGTCTTCGCCGTCTTTGTATGAGTGATTTACCGCTTCAAATCCTGCGTCGTGCATATAAATACGGTAATAAATTATCGAATATATATCTTGTATCATTCTGTCGTATGTTGATTGCGCATCGTAGAAAAATTCAAATTCCGAAAAGTCGCCGTGATAAGAGTCGATAACGCGAGAGTTACAGCTTTGAGGTGATAGCGGCGGAATACCTTCAACATTACCGTTATACAAGTATATTTTTTCATACGAAAAATACATACCGATGGAGTCGTTTATAAGGAATATTATCTCATCGTATGAAAGCGGTGTGCGTTCTCCGTTGTCACGTATGGATTTCAATTCTTTATACTGTTCTTCCGAAAAGACTGTGACTGTTTTTCCATCTTGGTGAATATACTCTTTAAAGCTTCCCTTCAGAGGTGACTGTGCCTGCGGGGCATCTTCGATGATGTGGTCGTAGCTTGGATCTTCCTCATCGGGAGATATTATGCCATCGGTCGGAGTATTTGCTTGAACTTGAAAATTATACGGCTTTGCCTTTCCGTTGTCTGCGGCGATAGCCAGCATACAGCCTGTGAGAATGATGGAGGATAAAAGAAGCAAAGATATTATAACTGTAATAAATTTAATTTTTTCTTTCATTATACTGCATCCTTTCGTTTTTAGTGAGTTTTTACCCTTGCATCTGTATTTTAGCCGTTTTGTTTTGCCGACTTATCTTCGTATTGTTGCCAACTTGTAAAAGTGACAAATACTTTTGTGCCCTTTGCAGGCTCTGACTCAAAGCGCATATCGGCTCCGTGTGTGTATACTATCCTCTTGCATAGGGCAAGTCCGAGGCCTGCGCCGCCCTCCGCACGGGAACGTGATTTATCTGTTCTGTAAAACGGCTCAGTTATATGTAAAAGCTGTTCTTCGGTCATTCCTTTGCCGTTGTCTTCAATTACAACGCGATTTTCAGCACACGATATTTTGACCTTACCGCCTGATGTACATGCCTTTACAGCGTTTTCGGTGAGATTGTAAAACAGCATGGAAAGTAATGTTCCGTTTCCTTTGATAATTGACGGCTCTGTACTGCATATTATCTCAACTTCTGCTTTTTCGGCTTTCATGCGGAGCTTTTCGGAAACGTCTTTCAGAATTGTATCAAGCTTCGTATCTGTCATCTCGATTTCATTTTCACGTATAAAAGCACCGTCAAGAAGTATTTCGGATATTTTTCCGAGACGCTCCGCTTCCGACATAATATACTTTGCCGCAATGTGCCTGCGTTCTTCTGAGGTGTTTGCTTTTTCGATATATTCGGCATATCCGTGTATGCTTGTAAGCGGTGTGCGAAGCTCGTGCGCCATGTTGTCAACAAGCATCTGCTTTTTCTCCGCTTCGTCCTCTAAAGATGCCATCTGCTCGTTTATTTTACCGAGCATTGAATTAAAGCTTCTTGCAAGTAACGTGAATTCATCGTTTCCTTTTTCATCGGCACTTACGGAAAAATTACCTCCTTCAATTGCCTCTGTCGTCTTTCTCAGCTTTTCAAGGGGTTCAGAAAGTTTTTTGAGAATGAAGTAAAGACAAACGGCAAGCAGCAGTGAAACACCTGCTGATGTCAGTATGTATGTGATCATCAGAGACCTGAATTCAGAGTCAAGCGACTGTACATTCTTTGCAAATATCATTTCGTATTTGCCGTCGCATATTTCCGAGGAAATAATGATGTGGCGTTCCTTATCAAACAGATCGCTGTGTATCAAAGAATTTTTTTCAATACTTATATCGCTCGGAAAGTTTGTATAAACTGCATTACCGTTTTCCTTGAATGCAAGACGCACGTTTTTGTTCAGATAATAGTTTCCGAATGTATTCATAAGAAGCGACGGACTGCTGTATGCGTTTGATTTCATCATGTCGGTGTAGTCACGTTCAAACGACATTGAAACGTAATACTGTTCGGCTGTTACGGCACTTTCTGCCGCTTCTACGTTCTTTTTGTACGTGTATACGGTGAGCGAAAGAACACCGACGTTAAGACAGATAAGAAACAGAACTAAGGTGAATATATATGTCTTTTGCCAGAATCTCATTTTCATATCTCAAACCTGTAACCCGTTTTGTATACAGTCTGTATTCTTCCCGCTATACCTAATTTCTGGCGAAGCCTTTGAATGTGAACGTCAACTGTACGGGTATCCCCTTCATAATCAAATTCCCAAACCAAGCGCAAAAGCTTTTCACGGGAGAGTGCGAGATTGCGGTTATTTACCAGAACCTCAAAAAGGTCAAATTCACGCGGTTTAAGCTGTATTTCCCCACCGTCTTTATATACTCTGCGGTTATCAAATTCGATACGTATACCGTCAAATTCAAAGTAGGTACTGTCGGCTTTTGTTCGGCGCAAGACCGCTTTTACACGCTCTACAAGCTCAATGATATCAAAAGGCTTTGTAATATAGTCATCTGCCCCAAGCCTCAGACCTTTTATTTTGTCCCCGGGTGTTGATTTTGCCGTGACAAAAATAACAGGGGTTTCCTCGATATATTCCATAATGTCAAATCCCGAATACTTAGGAAGCATCACATCAAGGATGATAAGGTCATATTTGGATTTTAATGCTTCACTAAGCCCCGATTCACCGTCAAACACCTGAAAACATTCGTGTCCGACCAGCTCAAGATTGAATTTCACAAGATCGTTTATCGCCTTTTCGTCCTCAATAATGAGTATTTTAGCCATATTTTTCTCCCATTTATTTATTTTGCGCAGACACATCCCATCCTAATGGAAGTTTACCATATTTATATTACCAAGTTGTATCCAAAGTAGAGAAATTTGAAAAAAGTTCAATATCTGAAATGATGCTGTCAAACAGCTTTGCCGAGCAACATCAAGTCAACTTCGCATAACAGCAAACGCTGACAGTCCGCCACACCGTTCACTCCGCCGAGGAAGACATCGTCGCCAAGGACAGACTGAAAAGAAAATCCTCCTACCGCACGCTGACACTCGAGCCCTTCGTTAGAGGCGAGCTTCCCGTCACCGTGAGAAGCAGGAACAGATGAAAAAGGTGATGTATTCGGCATACTCGGGGGAATACACCGACTACATCTGCGTGGATGCACTCGGCAAGCTCTACGATCCCGACTTTGTCACCGGACACTTCGGACAGTTCTTGAAGAAGATCCGCTTCCACGATCTTCGCCACTCCTGCGCCTCAGTGCTCCTTGCGCAAGGCGCACCCATAAAGCAGATCCGGGAATGGCTCGGACATAGCGACATAAGAACAACGGCTAATATCTATAGCCACCTCGATGCCGTTCCAAAGCGGACACCGTCGCC
>JAZNEN010000135.1:0-3830 GCA_045588615.1 Eubacteriales bacterium | reverse complement strand
GCATAAAGCTTTCGGGAGAAACAACGAGTAAGCCGTTAGCTTTATATCCGTTTTCCGCGTTGTTCTTGCTGTCGTATATGTTTGTACCTGTAACACCGACAACATTATCCGCTGTGAGTGTAAAACCGTTCAAATCAAATTTAACATCGCCTTCCAGCATTAAATCACCCGTGGAAGTATTTTTCAAAAGCTGTATGGTTTGTCCCTCAAGAACATCCGCAATTGCTATTTCAACCGTCCTGTACTGTATACCGGTTTGTACATTCCAACACACAAGTTCCCCGGGCACAACCGTCCACGTACCATTGTTGTTGTTTTGCGACAAGAACTGATGATGACATAAGTTGGTATTTTTCCCCTCTGATTCGCAGTTTTCGATGTCAAAGCCCTTGTATGTACCGCCCTTCAGTTCTATTTTCGCTGTACCGCTTTCGTAATTTGCGTCATCACAGTCAAGTGCTTTATCGTAAAATCCGTCCTCGGGTGATGTTTCAAAGTAACCGCCTTCAGCTGTGAAAAGACCGTCTGAAACATAAACTATCGTTTGCGGTGCATAATACTCACCGTTTTTCACAGTCAGAGTACCCGATGTATCAGCCGAACCAACACAAAACGGAACGCCTGTGCCAAACATAACGGCATTAACAGTACCTTCACCCTTGACAGTGAATTCAGAGGAAATACTGAACATAGGGTTAACATCATCAACTGTTGTATATAAACCATTGCCGTTGAGGTCAAACTCTGTGGTCTTATCTACATTTACAGAGGTTTTAATGGGAGCAATCGCCAAAAGCTTTACCCGAGCGCCGTTCTCCGCAACTGCCGTCTGAGCCGCCGCAACAGAATTGTAAACAACACCGTTCACCTCTGCAACTTTATCAGTTACTGTATACGTGCCATCGGGATTCTTTGCAAGTCCGAGACCGTCATCAAGATACTTGATCGCCTCAAGATCTGAAAATACACCGTCGCGGATCGTTAATTTTGCGCCGTCTTCTACCCGCAGATCACCATTAAATATTCCGCCTTCGATCGTCACATTAGTGTTTGCATCAAACTGAAAATATTCAACATTAAATGTTCCGCTGCGAACAACTGCAATCGGCTTGCCTTTAAAGTGACATATATTGCCATTCCATTCGCCGTCGCCGACTATTGTCATCTTGGCATTAGCTACAGCGCCTTCAAAAATATATTCATTGAAATGGAGAACTCCCTCATTTGTAATATCCGGCACCGTGATACTGTTGGTGGCAGGAACTATTCCGAGAACGTAACAATTAGTATCGGGACCGTCAACCACGGCATCCTCACCTATATAAAACGCATCACAAGAACAAAGCGGATGGTTGCGACCGCCGTCGGGGCCGAGACCTTGTTCAAATTTTATTGTACCGCCGTTGATTATGATCTCTCCATTAAAGCCGTTACTGTGAATACCGGAACTGTGAAAACCTGTATTTTTCTCAAACAGACCACCGTTTATTATTACCGCAGAGCCGCCTCTGTCTACCGATGGGTTGCCGGTTCCCGCATTTGAATGATGCACGTATATTATATCGCCCCAGTTGTTTGTCTTAGCATTGGTAAGCATAGCATTGTAGGATATAACACCGCCGTTCATTATGAATAACGGACGCGGCTGTGCATTGGCATCATTGACGTATGTTTCAATTATTCCCGATGCAGAACCGCCGAAGTTCTTGTATATCTTTCCGCCCTCCATCGTCATAGTTCCCGATACAACAAATATCGCGCCGTTTTCCAAACTTGATACATTATACTCAACTGATGAACCGTCATACATATACAATGCACCGCCGTGTTGAATATTTGCTACCGCACCGTTTCCGTTACGGTAACTGTGTGTAAACAGCGCACCGTCATTGAAATTTGCAATTCCGCCGTTTTTAACAAGCAGCATAGATGCACCCCAGTTATTCGTAACGGTTGCATAATTCACATTCAATGTACCGCTGACTATCAACATTTGTGTTGACGATATCGGCGCTCCGCTTTCAGCTACTGCGTACGATGATACATTATTGGTTTTGGCGAGAAGCTCTGTAAAATAGCCCTCTTCATTGAACGTCCAATTATTTCCGCCGTCAATGATAATTCCGCCGTCAAGTGTGAGCGATGAACCTGCACTAACGTTGAAAAATCCACCCGTATACGCATTGTCACGCAAGAGTGTATGTGCGCCGTAAATAGTTATATCAGATGTGATATTCGGAAAAGCCGATGTAACTGTAATGTCATTTGTAAGGTTGATAAGAGCACTTGTTTTTCCGTTTGCGGTGTTTATCGCATCACGCAGCTGTTCAAACGTGCCTGCTGATAAAGTCACCTCATACTCATCAAGCGCAAAAACATCGGTAGGTATAATACAAAACAGCATCACTAACGAAAGCGCAAGACTCATAAAACGCATTAGTTTACTTTTCATTTTACAATTCCCTTTCAAGCTCAAATTGTAGTATGGGTACTAAAATTATTGTATATAATTATTATAAAGGCACAAAGGAAATGTTGTAAATTTTCGCTGAACATATCACGAATATAATTTATATCAAAACAAATAAGTTATATTTTTAACGTTTTTAACGTTCAAATAAAACAGGTAAAAATTAAACTCAAAGCGGTATATTGCGGATGCAAACCCTCAGCCTTGTTTCACCTAAAAGGTTACATTTAATTTTTTATTGATAATTCATCTTTACCTAAAAAAGATATTATCGGCATTAGCCGTATGACTTAAAAATCTTATATATTAATCGTAATCATCCGCAAAACGCTTTACTTACACATTGGCAATCAGTGTGGTCAGGGATTTTCTCTGGTCTTCGGTAGGCTCCTTTAGCTTACCGTTCTTCAGGAGGGTGGTAATGCAGTGTACCAGAAACCGTCCGTCAGCATGGAATACAAACTGCAATTCATACGCTTTAATCTTTCTAAGGTGTGCAGGAACCGATTTCAGTACAGCCTCGGCATAAGGTGCCTTCAGCGCCTCAAAGTCAGTTTGGTACTTTTCTTTGATTCGTTCTCCGATGGTAAGGAGTTCATTTTTTATTTCGTTATCTTGGAGAACTATTATTTTCCAAATAGTTGTGAAATTTTCGTTGTAATCTCCTTTGAACTCCATATATCCGCATTGGCAGAGCCATGCGTAATCTTCTTTTGAAAGCAGATTGTTATTTTCGTGT
Source organism: Eubacteriales bacterium (assembly GCA_045588615.1). Lineage (GTDB taxonomy): Bacteria > Bacillota > Clostridia > Oscillospirales > CAG-272 > RGIG7213. The sequence goes on along the minus strand of JAZNEN010000135.1, from coordinate 621 downwards.
GCATAGAGTGAGAGAATTCGTTTCGCATCTTCAGAATATCGGGAACTATGATCATTATCGCGATTTGACCACTCACTGTCGATCTGCCAAAGTATGCGTTCTCCGTTTCCGTTCCACATAGGTCCACACCAGTTTTTCATATGCACGTAGTCGTCAGGAAGCACCATATCATCCGGTACGACAGCCGCATAGCAAATGTTATGCGCACCGTCCGGGCGGATCGTAGCAACTTCTTCAAAAGAAATGTTCTCATCCATAAGTTTCTCACCGGACCAAGCGGCGATATAAGGAATAAGTGACCAAAGAAGAAAGTTTTTATCTCGCAATGGATTTTCTCGTGTAGAGCCGGGAAGCATATGATTGCATAAAATGCGTTTATCGTCCAAAATACCGCTATTTATCAATTCATCATACAGATCATTAGCAAACAGCTCAGCAGCACGCTTGTACATATCGTTCTGCATAGTAAGCAGTTCTGCCGTCGGCTCGCTGATGATGAAGTTGACAATGTACTTGTCTTTATTTGCCTGCAGAAAGCCGTATTCCTCAAGCAATTCAACTTCTGTTTCCACGTACACAGGTGAAACACCCAGGTCATCGGCAATCTCGTTAATAGTCTTT
>JAZNEN010000134.1:0-6796 GCA_045588615.1 Eubacteriales bacterium | reverse complement strand
TATTAAACTTTTCTTCGGTAGGCATAAACATACAGTGTTTGTAAATCTCATATGTTTGTAAAATATCGTTCTTGTGAGTTAATTCTATTAGGTTCATTGCACGCACCTACAAATTCTTATCGTTCTGTTTTATCGCCGGTTTCGCATTTGTATTACAAAGACTCAGGGCAAAGCCCATACCCCTTAATGCTGTTTTTATCATATCATAAATCAGCAGAGAAAGCAAGAGTGATATTTTGTTCGCCGTAAAACGGGGGGCTCATTTAAGAAAATATATGGTAAACTTTGTAGGGACGACCATTGGTCGTCCGCCTATAAATGGATAAACTGCTTAAAAACGGGAGTGTGCAGTTCGCACACGGGACGTCGTGGGCGCCGTCCCCTACAAAAATTTTAGAAAACATATGGGGTTGGCTCATTTTGGAAACAATTTCCAAGAATGAGCCAACCCCATGAGCTGTTTTTTTGATGAATTATATCGTTATGATACCAAGACCGCTGAGGACGGATGATACAAGAATGAGCACGATGCAAACAGGCGCAATATATTTGATAACGACTGTGAAAAGCGTCTTTGCCTTAAATTCTCCGCCAATCTCGGCTTCTTCGATTATCGCCTTGGGCTTTATAATGTAACCGATGAAAATACAAGTGATAAGCGCAACAATAGGCATGATAACGCTGTTACTGATGAAGTCGAAGAATGTCAAAAAGTCCATTCCGATTATCTTTATACCGCCCCAGATTCCGTTTCCGAGCGAGGAGGGAATGCCGAGCAAAATACTGATGCCAAGCACGAGTAAGCACGCAGGACGTCTGCCGATCTTGAGCTTATCCGTAAATATCGAAACGACAGTTTCCATAAGGGAAATTGACGATGTGAGTGCGGCAAAAAGTACAAGCAGGAAGAACAGTATACCTATAACCGTACCGCCTGCCATATGGTCAAACACCTTGGGAAGCGTTACAAACATAAGTCCGGGGCCCGCACCGAGAGATTCAGGTGTTCCGCCTGAAAAAGCGAACACACCGGGAATGACCATAAGACCTGCCAAAAATGCAATGCCTGTATCGAATATCTCAATCTGTCTTACGGATGCTTCAATGCAAACATCCTTTTTCATATATGAGCCGTATGTTATCATTATACCCATAGCAAGCGACATAGAGTAGAAAAGCTGTCCCATAGCCGCAAGCACTGTCTTGACGGAAAACTTTGAAAAGTCGGGCTTTATGTAGTAAATTACACCTTCCCACGCACCGTCGATCGTCATTGTGTAAATTGCAATGAAAAGTGTCAGTACGACGAGCACGGGCATCATGATTTTACTTACCTTTTCGATCCCCTTTTCAACACCGAATAAAACGACGATGGCTGTCAGTCCCAAGAAAAGGGCAAACCAGCCGATAGGCTCCCAAACACTGCCGATGAACGAGCCGAAATAGCCGTCGGCCGCCGCATTCTGTGCACCGCCGCTTACAAACACGGTGAGGTATTTTATTACCCATCCGCCGATAACGCAGTAGTAAGGTAAAATAATTATCGGAACCATTGATGCAAGGTAACCGGCAAATCCAAATCTTTTGTCAAGTGTTTTGAATGCACCTATGGCGCTGAGCCCTGTTTTACGTCCGAGTGATATTTCGGCTGTCATCAGTGCAAAGCCGAATGTAACAGCAAGAACGATGTATGTCAGCAGGAATATACCTCCGCCGTACTGTGCGGCAAGATACGGAAAACGCCATATGTTGCCGAGCCCGACAGCCGAGCCTGCCGCGGCAAGAATAAAACCTATCTTGCCTGTGAAATTACTTCTGTTAGACACGAAATTTCTCCTTTGATATTAAATTCCTCTTATTATTGCATATTTTTTAAAAAAAGGCAATAGTTCCCGCGAAAATTTTTTCAAAATATTCGCAATACCTCTTGACAAATGATACTATGTGATGTATAGTATTATACATCAGGAGGTAATGCTATGGATATTCAACTCAAACGAGGATATATTGAAATATGCGTTTTGGCTTCCATGCTGAAGGAAGAAACGTACGGATATAAGCTGATAAAGGATATAGAGCCGATAATGGATATTTCCGAGTCAACGCTTTACCCGATACTGAAGCGTCTGGAAGCATCGGGCTGTATAATTTCAAGAAGTGCCGAGTACAACGGACGGCTTCGCAAATATTATGCCATCACAAATCAGGGACGTGAAAGAATAAAGGAATTTTTGTCCGATTGGCACGATATCGAAAGGGTATACAATTACATCAAGGAGGAATCGCAAAATGGATAAAAAAGAGTTTTTAAAAGCTCTTGATGTGGCTTTACAGCCGATAGATAAAAACGAAAGAGAGCAAACGCTTGCATATTACGAGGAGATAATCAACGACAGATGTGACAGCGGAATGAGCGAAGAAGAAGCAGTTTACTCTCTCGGAAGCATCGAGGAGATAACACGCTCTGTTCTTGAGGAGGAGGGTGCCGGCTCCGACACCGTCGAAAGCAATGACAAAATGAGTATATGGGATGTTATAAAAACACTTTTTGTCGGCTTTTGCATCGTGTGCGCAAACATAATGGTATGGCTTTATGATATTCCTTTGTGGATAAGCGGTATTTCCGTTATTATTTTCGGAATACCGGGTGTTATGACATATACGGCTGCTTATGTAGGTATCGGGCTGTGTATGTGCGCTTGCGCACTTGCGCTTTGCGTGCCGATCGTAAGGTTTACAAAATGGTCGTATGCACGTATTAAAGAGTACATTTTTAAGCTGAAGGCGTTTTTTGAAGATTTCGGAGGTAACAAGTAATGAAAAAGTCAACTATTGTTTTATTAATAGCCCTTGCTATGTTTTTATGCGGTGTCGGTCTTACCGTTTACGGCGTGACAGCTCAAAAGGATGTTACGGATATAACCTCTGTTGAGCCGATAGATGCAAAGGAAATAAAGAAAATCGATATTGACGTGCTTGCTTCATCCGTTGAGATAAAGCCGTCGGATGATGATAAAATACATATAACATATAAAGATGCGGCATTCTGTAAATATGTGCACACGGTCAAAAACGGTGAGCTTAAGATTGAATGTACAGACGTCATTCCCCATATTTCATTCGGTATTTCATTTAATGTAACAACATCAAGCAAGGTTATTTTGCTCGTGCCCGATTATATGACAGCGGACATTGATGTTGAGCTTGATGCAGGCTCGTTTTTAATGCAAAACGTGACCGCGGCGGGAAAAGTTGACGTTGAAAGCGATGCGGGCGCAATTAATCTTGAAAACGTAAACGGCGTGAAAGCTTCCTTACATACCGATGTCGGAAGCATTAAAACAAAAAACTGCAGTTTTGATGCGTTCAATTCCGAATCCGATGTCGGAAACATAGATTTTGAAGACCTCGACAGCAAGAATATAGCCATAACAAACGATGTCGGCAACATAAACGGCACGCTTTGCGGAAAGATCGATGATTACACTATCGACTGCGACAAGGATATGGGTAAATGCAACATATCCGACAGAGTCGGCGGTGAGCGTATACTCAGAATAAAATCATCTGTCGGAAATGTAAACATCACGTTTGCCGAGTGATAATTGTAAACTTTTTAAAAGAAGTATTGACAAATCACGTCATTCGGGTATAATGGTCGTAAGTTAATAAAATGCGTTGATGAGAAGGAGTACGGAAAAAACTTCGGCACAGAGAGGGACGGGAGGTGCGACGTCCTGCGGAGCTTTTCGGAAGGTAGTCTCGGAGCAGCGGCAAGAACGGGCAAAGCCTCATTAGATGCCGACGGGTGCACAGCCGTAAAGATGTGCGGCGGCTTTTTGGCTGATTAAGGCATTTCGGTAACGCCGAGGTGTGAAATTAGGTGGTAACACGGGAATCCCTCGTCCTAATACGGACGGGGGATATTTTTTTACACCTAATAAAACAAATTTCAATAATACACCGCAAAGCGGTGTGCGCCCCTCGTCCGCAGGACGGTTGGCTTGGCGTACTACCGTAACGCCTTCCAACCGTGGGGGGGTGCGGACGGGGCGCTTTAGTTAATAAATGCCACAAACTGCTATGATTATAAATTGAAAGGATATACAAAATGAAAGAGATCGAAAAGACATATGACCCGAGTAAGGTCGAGGAAAGACTTTACAAATCTTGGTGTGACGGCGGTTACTTCACACCTGATGTAAATGACGGCAAGCCCGCATTTACGATAGTTATTCCGCCTCCAAACGTAACAGGACAGCTTCATATGGGCCACGCCCTTGATGAAACGCTTCAGGATATTCTTATCCGTTACAAGAGAATGAAGGGCTTTTCCACCCTTTGGCTCCCCGGAACCGACCACGCAGGTATTGCAACACAGATAAAGGTTGAGGAATACCTCAGAAAGAACGAAGGACTTACACGTTATGACCTCGGACGTGAAAAATTCCTTGAAAGAGTATGGGATTGGAAGGCACAGTACGGCTCCACCATCATCCGCCAGCTTCAGAAGCTCGGTGCATCGTGTGACTGGACACGTCTTCGCTTCACAATGGATGAGGGCCTTTCACGTGCTGTACGTGAGGTTTTCGTAAACCTTTACGATAAGGGACTCATTTACAGAGGCTACAGAATAATCAACTGGTGTCCTCACTGCCGTACGGCTCTGTCCGATGCCGAGGTTGAATATTCCGAGGATGCAGGCCATTTCTGGCACATCAGATACCCCGTTAAGGACAGCGATGAGTATGTAACTATTGCAACAACACGTCCGGAAACACTTTTGGGTGATACTGCCGTTGCGGTAAATCCCGAAGATGAAAGATACACGCATCTTGTCGGCAAAACACTTATTTTGCCGCTTGTTAACAGAGAAATTCCCGTAATTGCCGACGAATACGTTGACAAGGAATTCGGTACAGGCTGTGTTAAGATAACACCTGCACACGACCCGAATGACTTTATGGTAGGTCAGCGCCATGAGCTTGAAATTATCAAGGTCATGAACGATGATGCAACGATAAACGAGCACGGCGGAAAATACGAGGGACTTGACAGATACGAGGCACGCAAGCAGATCGTTGCCGATCTTGAAGCTGAGGGCTACCTCGTTAAGATCGAAGCACACAGCCACAACGTCGGTAAGTGCTACCGTTGCGGAAATACAGTTGAGCCTTTGACATCTGACCAGTGGTTCGTTAAGATGGGCCCGATGATACAGCCTGCAATTGACGTTGTCAAGGACGGCAGGATCAGCTATGAGCCTGACAGATTCAGCAAAATTTACATCAACTGGATGGAAAATCTCCATGACTGGTGCATTTCCCGTCAGCTCTGGTGGGGACACAGAATTCCTGCATTCTACTGCGAAAAGTGCGGCAAAATGACGGTTTCCAAGACTGATATCGACACTTGCCCCGAATGCGGCGGTGCAGTTCATCAGGATGAGGATGTGCTTGACACGTGGTTCTCCTCGGCACTTTGGCCTTTCTCAACACTCGGCTGGCCCGACAAGACTCCCGACCTTGAAAAATACTACCCGACAGACGTGCTTGTAACGGGTTATGACATTATCACATTCTGGGTATCGAGAATGATATTCTCCGCTATGGAGCATATGAACGAAATTCCGTTCAAGCACGTATTCATTCACGGTCTTGTAAGAGATGCACAGGGCAGAAAAATGTCGAAATCTCTCGGAAACGGCATCGATCCATTGATGATAATCGAAAAGTACGGCGCAGATGCGCTCCGCTTTGCGCTTGCTACAGGCAACTCACCCGGTAACGATATGCGTTTCTCGGATGAAAAGATCGAGGCTTCCCGTAACTTCTCCAATAAGATCTGGAATGCCGCACGCTTCGTTCTTATGAATCTTGATATAGAAAAGATCGAGCTTCCCGATGAGTCCGCACTCAGAATAGAAGATAAATGGATACTTTCAAAGCTCAACAGACTTACAAAAGAGGTTTCCGCAAACATCGAGTCATTTGAGCTCGGCGTAGCACTCTCAAAGCTTTATGACTTCATCTGGGATAACTTCTGTGACTGGTATATCGAGCTTCTGAAGCCCCGCTTCAACGATAAGGGCAGTGAGGATAATAAGGTAGCACAGAATGTTATTGCTTACGTTCTTTCCTCTGCTCTCAAGCTGCTTCATCCCTTTATGCCGTTTATCACAGAAGAGCTTTATCAGGCACTTCCTCACGATGTTGAAAGCATTATGATATCCGAATATCCCGAATATACACCCGCGCTTGACTTCCCTGAGGACGAAGCACGTATGCAGTCGCTTATCGCCGCTGTTAAGGCAGTAAGAAACAGACGTGCTGAAATGAATGTTCCTCCGTCAAAGAAGGCTACAGTATTTATTAAGAGCGAAAAGCGCGATGCATTCAATGAAACAACATCAGGCTTCTTTACAAGACTTGCTTCTGCATCAGACGTTGTTTATATCGATGAATACAAGGGCGAGGATGCAGTTTCCATCATCACAGATGACTGCGCTATATACATTCCTTTGTCCGAGGTCGTTGACTTTGAAAAGGAAAAGGCACGTCTTGAAGGTGAGCTTGTAAAGACACAGGGCGAAATCGACCGCCTTGAAAAGAAGCTGTCAAACGAGGGCTTCGTTGCAAAGGCACCTGCCGCAGTCGTTGACGGTGAGCGTGCAAAGCTGAAATCATATAAAGAAAAAGCTGACAGTATTGCCGCTGAAATTGCAAAATACAATAAATAAAATTTTAAAGGTGTTGGCACATTTAAGGAAATATATGGTAAACTTTGTAGGGACGAC
>JAZNEN010000133.1:0-4650 GCA_045588615.1 Eubacteriales bacterium | reverse complement strand
ACTATATGCCGTATGTTATGAGCGTCATTATTTCCCGTGCAATACCGGAAATTGACGGATTCAAGCCGTCACACAGAAAACTTTTGTACACGATGTACAAGATGAATCTGATGAACGGTCCGAGAACAAAAAGTACAAATGTCGTCGGTGCAACGATGACACTTAATCCGCACGGTGATGCTTCAATTTATGAAACGATGGTCCGAATGACGACGGGACACGCAGCACTTTTGCACCCGTTTATAGACTCAAAGGGCACATGGGGACTTCATTCGACAAATATGGAGGTTGCGGCTTCCCGTTACACAGAAGTAAAGCTTGCAAAAATATGTGCCGAAATATTCGGCGGTATAAATAAAAACGCTGTTGATCTTATCGATAACTATGATGCAACACAGAAGGAACCTGTGCTTTTGCCCGTATCCTTTCCGAATATCCTTGTTTCATCAAACCTCGGTATTGCCGTAGGTATGGCTTCAAATATATGCTCGTTTAATTTATCCGAAATCTGCGACGGCACGATAGAGCTGCTTAAAAACAGCCATATTTCAACCGACAGGATGCTCGATATAGTAAAAGCACCCGACTTTCCGGGCGGCGGATTCATTATCTATAACAGAGATAAAATGAAGGAGCTTTACGAAACAGGCAGAGGTACTGTCAAGATCCGTGCAAAATACGAATACGACAAGGATAATAACTGCATCAACATAACGGAAATTCCCTTTTCAACCTCCATTGAGCTTATAATGAAGAAAATTTCCGATCTTATAAAAGAAGGCAAGCTCAAGGAAATAACGGATTACCGTGACGAAATAGGTATTGAAGGCTTCAGATTCACGCTTGATCTTCGCCGTGGGGTAGATCCCGACACGCTTATGCTCAAGCTCTTCAAGCTCACACCGCTTGAGGACAATATGGGATGTAACTTTAATGTTCTGATAAACGGAACGCCGAAGGTCCTCGGCATGATCGGCATACTTTCAGAATGGATATCATTCCGCGTCAACTGTTTAAGACGTGAATTTACATTTGACCTTAATGCGAAGAAGGACAAGCTGGAGCTTTTGCGAGGTCTTGGTAAGATACTTCTTGACATCGACAAAGCTATCAAGATCGTCAGAGAAACATCAAACGACGCTGATGTTGTACCTAATCTTGCAAATGCGTTTGACTTGACGATAAGACAAGCTGAATATGTTGCGGAGATCAAGCTCCGTAACCTCAACAAAGAGTATATCATCAACCGCATTGATGAAATCGAAAGCCTGCAAAAAGAAATTGCAGACCTTGAAGAAACGATAAACTCCGACAGAAAGATAAAAGACGTTATTATAAAGCAGCTCAAGTCAGTCAAGGAAAAATACGGTATTCCGAGAAAGTCTCTTATTCTCTCTCAGGATGATATACAGATATATAAAGAAAGCGAAAACATTGAAAATTACAATGTACGCACCGTATTTACAAAAGAGGGCTATTTCAAAAAATGCACACTCGTTTCTTTGCGCGCATCAGATGAACAAATGCTGAAGGATGGAGACAGGATCGTAATTTCAGAGGAAGCCGAAAACCGTGACAGTATAGTATTTTTCTCCGACCAAGCACAGGCATATAAGGCTAAGCTTTCTGATTTTGACTGTCTTAAAGCCTCCGTTCTCGGTGATTACGTACCGTCGAAGCTATCGTTTGATCCGGGCGAAAAAGCGATATTTATGAAGATAATACCCGAAAACTTTGAGCCAAAAAATCTCATATTTATATTTGAAAACGGTAAGGGTGTCAAGGTTTCGATGAAGAATTACGAAACAAAGAGCAACAGACGTAAGCTTACCGGCGCATACAGCTCATCCTCTCCTATTGTCGGTATATTTTATGAGGATGAACCGTTTAACCTCATTCTTGTTTCGGACAACAGGCGTGCAATTATGATTTCCACAAAGCTTATCCCCGAAAAATCCACAAGAACGGCGGGCGGTGTTACACTCTTTAACATAAAGAAAAATCAGAAAATTGCCGCCGCTTTCAAGGAATCCGACGCACCATTTGCAAACACAGGCAAATACAAAAAAATAAAAGTACCTGCATCGGGCACCTTGCTTGAGCAGTATGATATAGACGCAAGACAAATCGGAATTGAATAAGAAAGGAAAAACTGAAATGCTTAAAAAAATCGTTTTGACATGTGGAAAAGCACTTATGAAGTGTTCCTCTACAATACTCATTATGTGCGTGATGTTCACTGCATTTGCCACTGCAACAGGCGAAACATATACGACCGAAGATGATCCGCTTGTTTCCCTTTCGTATGTAAATGCTGAAATGCAGAAGCTTAAAACAGAGCTTAAAGCCGAAATGGAAGCCTATGTCAGAGAGGAAATTGCAAAGAATTCTGTTGGCGGCGGTGAATCCCTCCAAGTCGTATTTACAACAGAAAAGCTTAATGCAGGGCAGAAGATAGTCGCTCTCGGTGCATGCGATGTAATACTCTTAACAGGCTCAGCCAAAGCGGTATGCCCTACAGATACACAAAGGCTTACGGACAAGACAACAGAAAGTTCTATTCCAAATAACGGAGATATAATGAAAAATCATTATATCCTTTTGCCAAAGGCTGACGGCAGGGGCATCTGCTGTACTTCAAGCGGTACGGAAATTATGATCAAGGGTGAGTATAAGATCATAGGTTAAGAGGGACTGCCAATGACAAAATACCTTAAAAAAATAATTGCTGTTCTGTTGGTATCATCTTTTCTTTGTTCTGCGGTTTTCGCGGATGAAACTGTATTTGATGGTGATACAGACTTAACAAATGAAACAGCATCCGAGACATCGTCTGAAACAGAAAACGGTGAAACAACGGAAGATGATCCTGTAACACCGCCCGAAGACGAAGACCCGTTTATACCTCCTACAGTATTCAAAGAAGACGATATCCTTTTGCGCGTCGGAATATTTTATGCCCCTGATATAAGGGAGGGCTACAGATTAAGGCCTTCAGCATCGCAGCTTGGTTTTGATTTTTATTCGACCACAATGGATCACAAATTTACATATTTGTACAGCATCGAGGACATCTCCGACATTTCCTATGCAAAGGGCGGAAATCTTTATAAATACAAAGAATCCGAATCTAAATGGATCTACTGTTCCACAAGCGATGTAAGCAAGGCTGTCGTCGGAGGCTATCATATTCTTTTGCCCGAAATATATGAAAATGCCCGTAAGCTTGATAAAGCCATTGAAAAGCTTTCGGAAACATTTGAAGAAAATATCATTCCCGCTTGTATAAACGGTGAACTTAAGATACTTATCGGCTCGTATTTTAAGAAAACAGATGCCGAAGAAGCTTTGAGTAAAATGGCGGAACTTTCCGACGGTGCAGTTGTAATATCGCCCTCAGATGAAAACGAAGTTGTCGTGCTTGACCATAATACGGGCGACATGCTGTTTTACTTCCTCGATTCATATGAAATAGGGCTTGGATGTTATCCGAGAAAAGCGGACGGCGAATACAATTACATCAAAATTCAGTCAGGTTATTATTGGCCCGGAATTTTTGAAGCTAAAAGATATAAAGACTCATCGGGTGATTACATTTCTCTCATTATGATATCAGAGCTTGAGGAATACGTTGAAAGTGTTGTTCCGTGGGAAATCTCTTCTTCTTGGCCGATGGAATCACTTAAAGCATTTTCTATTTGCGTGCGCACATATGCATATGCAAATTTTGGAAAACACGCCTCACTCGGATTTGATCTTTGCTGTGAATCTAACTGCCAGAAATCACTCGGTCACTCGGGTGTGACGGACGATGTGAGAACTGCAGTCAAAAAAACTCGCGGTATGATGATGGTGTGCGACGGACGTCCCGCTACAGCGTATTATTCCGCCGTTACGGGAGGATCTATTGCGGCGGCACACGAGGTCTGGAATCAACCTGCGGAAAAATATCTCGTAGGTCAGTTTACACCGTGGGAGAAATACGAAACACATAAATACGGAATATGGCAATATGAGGCAACACCTTCCGAGCTTTGCGCATATATGCGCAGTATCGGCTACACACAGCTCAAGGATGAAATAAAAGATATAAAATTCAACAGACTTTGTGAAAATTCATCATACGTTTATTCCATGACAGTAACAGACATTCACGGAAACGAAGCGACAATAATAAGATCGAGAAACGTGAAAAATGCATTGGGTGCATATCTTAAAAGTTCAAATTTCGTAGTTTCGCATAACGGAGTTATCGAAGACGGTCTTCCCGATAAATCCACAGGAATATACGTTATGACAGCAGACGGATTACAGCTCCTTCCGCCCGAAAACAAAGATCAGGTACATGTTATCACATCCACAGGAATAAAGACTACTGCCCTTCCTAATATTTTGTCTGTAAAGACATCAAAAGGTGCTGTAAGCCTTGATGTACTCAAAGAAGCCGAAAATTTTGTGAAAGACGCAACAAAGAACATTGATACACAAAAAAGCGGCGAAAACGGTAATTTTATCTTCATAGGCAAAGGCTACGGCCACGGTGCGGGAATGTCTCAAATAGGTATACGCGACTTGTGCGATCTCGGATATACATATCCCGAAATACTTCGTAAGTACTTCCCAAACACAGAGATTATAGACTATGAAAGT
>JAZNEN010000132.1:0-1814 GCA_045588615.1 Eubacteriales bacterium | reverse complement strand
ACTGCATAAATGCAATTACGGTCGCTGTTGAAGATGTGCCGTCAGCCACTCTGTAAGCCGCAACTGCGATAACTGCGGCAATTCCGAGGTTCATCAAAAGAGTCATTATAGGGTTTGCGGCATTCATCACAACGCTCGCTACCCTTTCATTTTTTACCAGATTTTTGTTGAACGTGTCATATCTTCTGTTTTCATAGCTGTTTTTTGAAAGTGCCTTTATCACTCTGACACCCTGTATATCTTCACGCACAACACGTATCATATCATCGATCGATTTTTGTACCCTTGTATACAACGGTACACCCCAGCGTGCAATACAGAAGACCGTGATGAAAATTATGGGCATCGTGGCTATCATTACAAGTGCAAGCGCTGAATCCATAAATAAAGTTATTGCAACACCGCCTAAAAGAAGTATGGGGGCTCTTACACCCATTCTCTGCATCATACCGATAAAATTTTGTACGTTGTATGTGTCGGATGTAATTCTTGATTCAAGAGATGCTACGGTGTATCTGTCTGTATCCTTTGCAGACAGATTGAGTGTCTTGGCAAACAGATCGTGGCGCATCCTTATCGAAAAATCAGCCGTTGATCTTGCAGCCATGCGGTTTGCAGTTACATTTCCAATGCAGGCGCCGAGCGCGCACAGCATCATAAGAACACCGTAAAATACAATACTTGATACATCCTCTGTAACTATTACATTTTCAAGTATGTAGGTAAGCAAAAACGGTATAAAAAGCTCCGATACCGTACCGAATACCTTTATTGAAAAGCCGATCAGCAGTCGTTTTTTGTACGGTAAAAGATAAGATAAAATACGTTTCATTCCGATATTTCCTCCGTTTCAAGAGCACGCCTTGCGCTTTGCTCCATACGGGAAAGGACATTGTAAAACACGTCAAGCTCTTCTTTCGTTATTCCCTTTTCGATTTGCTCATTCCACATTTCATTGGCTTGGCATATAGACGGATAAACACCAAGCATTTTTTCCGTGGGATGCACAACGTACTGACGCTTGTCGCTTTCTTTCGCACCTCTTGTTATATATCCGTTTTTTTCAAGGGATGCAAGTGTTCTTGCGACCGTGCTTTTATCAAGGCACAGCTCTCTTGCAAGTTCCTCCTGTGAGCGTCCCGGCTTAAAGCATATCGCAAGCACAAAAGCATACTGATGGGCACAAAGTCCGTCATCGGTTATCATCCTCCGCCTGTACACAGCCTGACACCTGCTTATGTTATTTAATACTTTCATTATCTTAGGCATCATTTTCTCCAAAAATAAAGTTGTATGTGCAACTGTTGCACATACAACCATTATACATATTTTATATCCCGTGTCAAGTGTTATTCGGTCATTTTACAATATTTATTTCAACATCACCCGTATCGGTTTTTATCTCGCATTTACCGCCCGATGTCGTTTTCGGAACATCGATCTCTCCTGTATCTGTACTTATTATAAACACCTTATCTGTAAGCAGGGTTCCCTCTATATCTCCCGTATCGGTCTTTATAAACAGCTCCTCACCATCACACCCGTCAAATTCAACGTCGCCCGTGCTTCTTTCGATACTGAGCTTACCTTTTGAAATAACATCTTTAAGTGTTATATCGCCCGTACTTCCCCGCGAGAGCAAAGAGGTACAGGTAACATTTTTAAGCTCTGTTTTTCCCGTACTTACATTGATCTTAACATCACCGTCGCAGGTAATGTCTTTGGCGGTAATGCCCCCTGTTGAGACGGAAAGCTCAAGTGTGCTTGCGGATATTCCCTTTATATAAATGCTTCCCGTACTTGTTTTGATTTTT
>JAZNEN010000131.1:0-7165 GCA_045588615.1 Eubacteriales bacterium | reverse complement strand
TTATAATCAAACAAAGCGGTGATAACTCTACCGTATACTATTTTTCCTATTTTTCAAAGTAAATGTACAAAAACACAGTAAAAAAGTTTTTCGATAGTATTATAAAAAAATGCCCTTAAGGTATTGACAAATAGAAATATTTATGGTATACTATCGAATGTTGTAGAGAACGTCTGGGTGTGGCGCAGTTGGTAGCGCGCTACCTTGGGGTGGTAGAGGCCGCAAGTTCAAGTCTTGTCACTCAGACCAAAATCGGGAGTCGTAAGATTCCCGATTTTTCTTTTATTCACTTGCTTTTTCCGCACTTTCGGGTGCGGATTTTTGTTTTCTTCCCGCCTTGCCTTTTGCCGATGGTAGAGGCCGGTACATAGTTTAGTACATAGGTTTTAAAATGCGAGGTTTGCAAATGGTAGAGGTCTTCGGCTCTACTCTCTGAAAAAAAGAACCTTTCGTCCATTTCAGAGGTGCATAATTTTAGCCATCAAGGAGGAAAAATTTATGGCAAGTATCATATCAAGATCTAACGGAACGTATCTCATTCGCATTTCCTGCGGGCTCGATTCAAGCGGAAAGCAGATCGCCCGTTCCAAAACATTCAAGCCTTCAAAGTCAAATCTTCCCTACACGAAACTCACTCGTGAGCTTGAGGCATTCGTTGCCGCATTTGAGCAAGAAATTGCAGAAGAAGGTCCTTTCCGAAACATACGTCCCGACAAAATAACGTTTGCAAGTTTTTGTACGCAATACCTTGAAATAAAGAAAACAACACTTTCACCAAACACCTACAACTTTTATTCAAAAGTAATTGAGGAAGAACTGTTGCCGATGTTTGCATCAATTAAAATGAAGGATTTGCGGACATATCACATTCAGCAGTTCATTCAATATCTTGCTACTGAGAAAAAACGTAATGACGGACACGAGGGCGGAATCGCTGCAAGCACAATTAAACGTTACACTACTGTGTTACGCTCTATCGTTACGATGGCATACAAACTTGAATATATTGAAGACGACATAGGCCGTTCACGCCGAATAGAGTTTCCCAAAGAAGAAACGAAAGAGGTCGAGGTTTTCACACTTGAAGAAGTAGGGGAAATTTTAAAAGCACTTGAAAGTGAGCCATGGCACATACGTGCGATGATCGAAGTTGCTTTATTTACAGGTTGCCGCCGTGGTGAGATAGTTGGGCTGAAGTGGGCAGATATTGATTTTGAAAACCAGCGTTTATCTGTTAAGCGCAGTATTTATAAACTGAGTGACGGCAAAGCACGGGAAAAAGAACCCAAATCAAAATGCAGTATCCGCACAATTTCCATTCCCGAGCGTTTATGCAAAACCCTGACAGAATACCGTATTCAGCAAAACAGGCATATTGCCTATCTCGGCGATGCCTGGAAAAATAACGATTACATCTTTACAGAGGAAGATGGGTATGTAATGAATCCGCATACCCCGACAAAGCAGTTTACCAAATTTCTAAAACGGCACGGCATCCGTCACTTGAAATTTCACGGTCTGCGGCACACAAGTGCTACCTTGTTGCTTGCGAATGGCTGTGATATAAAAACCGTTTCGGCAAGACTTGGCCATGCCGATATTACAACAACAAACATCTACGTCCACGCCCTCGAAAGCACAGACAAAACGGCGGCACAGATATTTGATAGATTTCACAAGGCAATAAATTAAATCGATGAGGCACAAAAAACTCCACCGCAGATTAAATTTCTGCGGTGGAGTTTTATTTATCCTATTTTACGTGTACGTAACACGGTTGGAATAAATTGCCCTGATGAAATTGTTTTGGATATTTGATTTATGGCATTTTGTCTTATGATCTCACGTCGTGCAGATTTAAGACAGGTATATTCAAATATACGTTGGCAGTATGGTTCTGTGAAGCTTTGCATTGCGATATACTCTCTGTTGCCAATTTTAATACTCGGTATTCTGCCGTCTTTAACCGCACATCTTATCAGTTTTTCACCGATACCCATATCGGGATTATTTTGCTTGAGTTCTTCGACAGCTCTCCTTATTGTGCGAATTTGCGGAAGTGCTCCATTTTCATCAAAACCAAGCAAACGGTTAAATGTCGATGATATTATATCATAATCAACGACCAGACGGTTTCCGTGATATGTGTGCGGCAGTTCTCCTGACTGTACCAATGACATTAAAAATGATTCTCCAACAGCTGATTCGGGATCAAGTTTACATATTTCTTTTACTGTTCCGCATAGTGTTTTTATTCTCAACCAACCACCTCGTTTCCTTTGTTTTTAACAATATCTTCCATAAGCTCCGCTGCACGTCTTTTTGATTTATCATACGGTGTGAGATACTGCTCTGTTGTGCGAATACTCTCGTGCCCGAGTAACGCTTTGATAGTTTCAAGATCTGCCCCATTATTGGCAAGAAGCGAACCGCACGTATGCCGCAATCCGTGAAATTTCAAATGACGGAGTCCACACCTTTCCTCATAATCATTACATATTTGAGTCGGCGCTTAAATGCTTATCATATCGCCAAATTCGTTTGTGAATATAAACCCCTGCTCGTTCCACTTCTTCCCTGCTGTCTTTCTCTGATTGTATTGTTCTTCCCGCCACTGTAACAATGCCGTTTCGTATATTTCGGGAAAATATACCGTGCGCACGCTGTTTTGTGATTTGGGCAACTTGAGTGCTTGCGGTTTTCCCTTTTCTTTATATGCGCTTTTATTCACCGATACGGTACGGTTTTTAAAATCGATATCTTCCCATTTCAAAGCAACTATCTCCCCTCGGCGCAGTCCCATTAAAAGTGACGTCATAAGAAGAGCCCTCGTTCTCGGCTGTTCATTTAACAACCCTTTCATAAACTCAGACGCTTCCTCGCAGTCATAAGCCTTAACAGGCTCTTTTTTCATTTTAGGATACCGCACCTTTCCTTGGTGCAGTTTATTTTCTTCAATAAATCCCATTCGGTATGCCTCGTTCATCAATGAAGAAAACACCACAGAATACCGTTTCACGGTGGATGGAGATAGCGGCTTGCTGCAGTTTGCGTCCGCACGGGCATCCGACGTAGTGAGATAGTCCACCAAAGCTTGTTGATGCGTTGATGTAATATCTGTTAACCTGATTTTTCCGAACGACGGAACGATGATATCATTTATAACCGAACGGTAAAACTTCATCGTATTCGGCGAAAGATATTTCTCAACGCTATTAAAATAGTGTTCATTTGCAAATGTCTCAACCGTCATACCAAACGGGTTTATTTGTGATTTAATACGCTTGCCCGGTACATACATTCCGCTATGAACCGATGCTTCGAAAAGCCTTGCAAACTCTTCGACACCCCGTTTTATTTCACGTTCGCCAAAGCCTTCCGGCGGTTTATACGTAGACGATATCAATTCTTGTTTGCCATCCTTAAGACCGTTTGATACACGGACACAGTAAGTACCGTTATCACGTCGATAGTATGTTGCCATTTTTACACCTCCATCTGAATATACTATCTTCTTTACATTGTAATATCAAAACCGTATTCTTCGTCATCCTCCTCCGTTTCGTCATCTGCTGAATTTTGTGTTGATGAAAGTGCAACACCCATCAAAGCTCCAACCGCAAAGCCGATGCCCGCACCTGCATTACGTGCATCTTTTTGACGTTTTTCTTCTTCGGTTTTCCCTTCATCATCTATTAAATTTGCTATATTGCCAAGCTGACGCGCACCCATAACAGCAACACCAATATCATCGGTGCTGCCGTGAGTATCAGACGTAACCACCATATCACCTCGTCCCGAAAAATACTTCTGCGTATAACTGCCGAGGCTCTCTCGCTCGCATTCCCAACCTGTTTGACAGCTTCCTCTGATATCATTTCCACAGCCCTTTTCGTGGTTTTTTCTTGCTCTTCCACCGCCTTTGCCATCATCCCGGTATATTTGCTCACCGCATCTGACAAGGTCGCTTTCTGCGCCAAAAAATCGGCGCTTGCCCCCTCCAACTGTGTCAGCAAATACATCAGGCGCTTCCATTCCTCTGCGCTGATCTGCACTGTCTGAACCATATTCAAATTTTCTTCTTTGCGTAGCTGTGACGGAACATTCTTCGCCTTGAGCTTGTCCATATAGTTCAGCCCTGATTCTGAATTCACGCTCCATATTCTCCTTTCGATATTTTTCTTCATGCAGTTTAATATCACGTACACGCTTTTCATTACCGTCTTCGCCATTTAAAATATACGTAATATATTTTCTTTCGGGTGTCCATATCATACCGTACCCAAGTTTCTTCATTTCTGCCTTGAATTCTTTTTCGTTTTTACACCGCACCATACAATGATCAATTGCAACACAAAGCTGTATCTTCCAGCTGTTACCGTTAATAGCGGCTCTGTATTCTTTCGGGTATAACCGTGCTGATTTTTTATACGGATCATATTTTTCAAGCACTGCAAGTCCGTACTCTTTGCAAATATCATCACTTGCTTGTCTCAACTCACCGAGAAAGAACTTATTGTTATGAAGCTTTATTCCGCTTTGAAAATCGTACGCACACACTACCAAATGATTGTGGATGTGTTCTTTGTCAATATGTGTTGCAATCAACACTTCACGGTTTCCGAATTTCTGTGCAAGCTTCATTCCGATTTCGTGCGATGTTTCAGGCGTAATGTTTTCGCCAATCTTGAAAGACTGTACATAATGATAGAAACGGATATCGCCCGCCTCATGGCCGAATATTTTTTGTGTTGCAAGAAAGGACTCATTTGCAAATTCTGCAACGCAGTTATATCCTGAAACATATGCAAGATCTTCATCACGGTCAAAAGTTTTCGACGGCTGTGTACAGTAATCGATCACCCCCTTTTGTGCACTCGGTGTTTGCTTCTTCTCAGGTATACATTCAACTATCGCCACAGCTGTCACCTCCGAGCATTAAAAGTATTCTTCGGTAGATTGCAAGCAATTCTGTAAGATTTATCACCGACACTCTGTCTTGATGAGCAAGGCGTGTAAGTTGATTGAGATTGTTTCCCTGATACCGAAGTTCGGAATTCAACTTACGCAGATCGCTGTTTATAACGATACTGCCGTTTTTGCACATCTCTAAAACAAATTGACGCATTGACGGCGCTGATGCGTCATGCACTCGTTTTTGTATGGCTGATTTCTCTTCGGGAGTTACCCGAATTGTAATCGTTTCTGTTTGTGTTCTTCCCAACAAATCACCTTCCTTAATAAAATTTCACATAAAAGTGGGTTTGGGCTTCTGCCCAAGTTGCGCATGTCGCCGCACACATTTGGCGGTGGACATCCAAGCGCTATGCTTGCCCCAGACGCCAGCGTCCGGGAATAGTATTCTGTGTCGGTGTGTCGGCAATTTCAAAAACGGTCAATATTACCGACGTATCCGACGCACCGACGCAAAACTTTATTGATTCGGTATCTCTTCATCATCTTGTATGCGGTTGATTTTTATTTTCTTTCCATCGTGCGTTCTGTAAAAAGAACATTCGTAACCGAGCGAACAAAATTGCGCATGCCCGCACAAGAGCTTTTTTGAAAGCACTGCAGGAGCAATAGAAATACCGTTTTGTGTTTTGAGAAGCTCCGAGAGTTCTGTTGCACTTCCGCAAAATTCACGCATACCGCTTGTTATAAAAAACTCATTAATTTGATTCACGGTAGGATCGATCAGCTTTACAAGCTCCGGATTTTCTTCACGGAGAAACCAGGTACATCTTTCCTCAGAAAACACAAGCGAAATTTCAAGCGTCTTTATATCTCTTCCTGTACAGAACAGTGTTGCAGCATTTTCTGTACGCTTGTCCCTTTGTAATATAAACGTACTGTCAACCGCTCCCGAAATACCTGTAGACCCTGTAAGAGTATTTATAGGATCATTGGCACCTTGTTTTCTCAAATGATGTACAAGAAGAATAGCAATGCCGTGTTTTGAAGCAATCTGCTTCAGTACTCCAAGCTCTTTATAATCGTTGGAATAAGAGTTTATATTGCTGCCTGTCTCCTGCCGTATCTTTTGAAAGGTATCAACAATAACTATTTTTGTATCAGGATACCTCTGCATAAAGCTATCAATCATATCTTCAAATCCATCGGAGATATTTTTACATTCAACAGCACATTTCAACTCTGCAGGGGCTTCATCTGTGATATCCAAAAGCCGTCTTTGCAATCTTTCAAAGCTATCCTCCAGCGCAAGATATAAAACTGTTCCCTTTTTTGTTTCGTAATTCCATACAGGTTCACCCTTTGCAATTTTCAGCCCCATCCAAAGCATCAACCACGACTTACCTATCTTTGCAGCACCTCCGATAATATGAACACCTTGAGGTATCAATTCAGAAACGATAAACGAAGCAGTTGACAGCGGTGTATTCACCAAAGTGTCCGCATCCATTATTTCGAGTTCAGTAAAATCGAATAATGAAAGCCTATGTTTTCGATATTCTTCATCAAAGTTTAGATTTTTTTCTTCCTTCAACAAGACACCTCCGTTTTTAATTTTGATGATTATTTGAGCCATTGTCTGCGCACAACCGTGACTCTTGTTTTGCCGACACAAAAATCCTACCACAGCTCTTGACAAAAATCAATAGATAACGTATACTATCTCTACCATTATCTATTTCGTTATCTATCCGGTGCGAATTTACATTTTATTCAAAACCGAAATTTACCTGATACAATAAGGGTTTTTACTGTATTTTAAAAATACGTTTTAAAGTTTTTAAGCTTCAAATAGAAAAAATTATTTTTTCAAGAACAAGAGTTATCTACTCAAATAAAACTTTTTTTGTAAATTTTTCAGCCTTTTATTCATAAAGGAGTATTTGTTATGGAGAATAAAATCAAAAATATTTTTCAGATTACTGCATACTATTCCGGTAATACTTGTATCATAGATGAACAGCACAGCTTTAAAACCTGTGAAATCCTCTGCAAGCTGTTCAACTATAATACCGCAAATATTATCACTGTAAGAAATGACCTGAAAAGTCTGTTACAACTTTTATTGATCAAATTTGATACTAACTATGATGCTTGGAATGAGTACGATAAAAATGTTTACAAAACGCAGAACCGTTTGAATTTCGTAAAAGAGCTTATGCTGAAAATGCCTCTGTATAAGCATGCAGCC
>JAZNEN010000130.1:0-5713 GCA_045588615.1 Eubacteriales bacterium | reverse complement strand
CTTATTTTGGAAGTTATTTCCGTAAATGAGCCACCCCATTATGTATCAATTTACCTTCGTAAGCTTCGCATATGTTGCCATAAGCTTCTTTGTGCCGAAGTTGTCAAACACTACCTCGTACAGTATATCAGCACCCATTTCGGTTACAGACTGTATAACGCCTTCACCGAATGTCATATGGCGAACACGGTCGCCTGTGGAAAATCTGTCATATCCTGTTGATTTGCCGAGAGAGGTTATCTTACCCGCATCTTTGGTAAGCTCAGCGGATATTATATGGCGCTTTCTGACAGGCGCTGTGGATTCATCGACAGGTTGTACAAAAGAGCGTTTTACAGTGTCCGCTTCGATATATGTATCGGGAATCTCGCCCAAAAACGTGCTTTTGGGATTTCTTTGTGTTTTTCCGAAAAGCATACGCTCATCGGTGTGTATCATATAAAGATACTTTTCTGCGCGTGTCATTGCAACATATGCAAGGCGGCGTTCCTCCTCAAGCTCTGCCGCATCAGTGAGTGATGACATACCGGGGAATATTCCATCCTCAAGACCCGGGAGAAAAACAGCGGGAAATTCGAGTCCTTTTGCACTGTGTATCGTCATCATAACGACAGCGTCTGCATCCTTATCGTAGGCATCAACATCGGTTATGAGTGCGATATCCTGTAAAAAGCCTTCAAGTGTTGCATTTTCAGCCTCTTCGCAGTACGAGCGAATGTTGGAGAAAAGCTCCTCAATGTTACGGAGTCTGTCACGGTCCTCATCAAGTCCCGAATTTATAAGCATCTCACGGTATCCCGTAAGCTCCAGAAGCGGCTCAAACAGCTCCTCAAGCGGCCGCGTCTGTGCGATTTCCAAAAGCTGTGAAATAATCGAAGTGAATTTTGAAAGCTTTGCCGAAACCTTTACAAGCGCCGGAAATTCATCACAGCGCATCATAACGTCAAACAGCGAAATGCCGTAATCTGTTGCGATACCTTCAAGCACCGCTATTGTTGAATCGCCGATTTTACGCTTAGGTTCATTTATTATACGCTTTAACCGCAAGTCGTCACGGGGGTTGTTTATCACCGTGAGATACGCAAGCATATCTTTGATCTCTTTTCGTTCATAGAAGCGCAGACCGCCGAGTATTCTGTACGGAATACCGCTTTTTGCAAACATATTTTCAAGTGCGTTTGACTGTGCATTAATTCTGTAAAGCACGGCGCAATCCGAAAATTTTAAGCCCTGTGTGTTTACAAGATCACGTATCGTGTTTATGATGAATTTTGCCTCATCGTTTTGTGTAAATACACGCTTTACACGCACCTTTGCACCGTCCTGTGCTTGCGTCCAGAGCTCCTTACCTCGTCTTGCCACATTGTTGCGGATAACAGAGTTTGCCGCCGCAAGAATGTTTGCGGTAGATCTGTAATTCTGTTCAAGCTTGATTACTTGTGCGGAATCAAAATATTTGTCAAATCCGAGAATATTTTTGACGGTTGCACCGCGGAATTTGTATATACTCTGGTCATCGTCGCCGACAGCCATAATATTGTGGTGCCCCGTTGAAAGTATATATGTAAGGGTGAACTGGGCAATATTCGTATCCTGATATTCGTCAACGGATATATATTTGAATTTATTTGTATAATATTTTCTGATTTCGGGGAACGATTTCAAAAGCGTTACCGTGTTGAAAATAAGGTCGTCAAAGTCCATCGCGTTATTTTCGCGGAGTGTATGCTGATAAAGCTCATACACGGTTGCAACGCTTGAAGTACGGGGATCCCTTGATTTCGGGGCGTTGTCTGTAAATGTTTCGGGTGTTATAAGCTCATCCTTTGCACGGCTTATGCAGTTTTGTGCATACTTGGGTGCAATTAATTTTTCGTCTATGTTCAACTGCTTCATACACTGTGAAACGAGACGCTTGCTGTCGTCAGCATCGTATATGGTGAATGAACGTGTATATCCGAGCTTGTCTGCATGAGCACGCAAAATGCGCACGCAAATCGAATGAAATGTGCCTACCCAAAGATCACCCGCATCCTCGCCGAGGATGTTTGCAAGGCGCACCTTCATTTCATTTGCCGCCTTGTTTGTAAAGGTTATGGCAAGAATGTTGTAGGAAGGACAGGGAGCAACGGCAAATTTTTTAAGCAGCTCCCTCAACTCCTCTTTTTCTAAAAGTGCATAGTTTTTCAATTGTTCTATGTCTTCGGAGGTAACGCTTTTCGGAACATCGTCAACTTCGCATGCACAGCCGAAAGACATAATATGGGCGATTCTGTTTACAAGAACCGTCGTTTTTCCTGTGCCTGCGCCTGCAAGCACCAATAAGGGGCCTGTTGTAAGGCACACCGCCTTTCTTTGCATATCGTTGAGTGATGAATATAATTTTACAAAAGCCTTCTGCTTCAAAGCAGAAATTTCCTGCCTGCTTATCGTAGAATTCATTATAACCTCCGATGTTTCCATAAAATACATATATATGGCGATAATAAACCAAATTAATTATACCACATTGTTACACCGATTTCAATAGAAAAAAATATTTTTCCGTACAATTATATCAAAAAAGTACGTTTCGCTTTTCACGAAACGTACTTAAAAGGTCATTTTTTAGTTATTAAAGACCGTATCTTGTGTTATAAGCGTTTGCCAATGCGTTGATGTTCTTGATGATTATGTGTGTTGCAACAAATACACCTATACCGCATACAAAAGAACCGATGATCAACCACAAAAGGACGGTTGCTCCGTTTTCCTGGAAGGAAAGTCCGTATGAGGGAGCGTTAGCTGCCATTCTGTCTGCGATCTTATAGTACCAATAAAAAGAATATATACCGCATGTAATCGCAGATAACAGAACAAATGCAACAAGGCCGCCTGTTTTTTGTCCGTCTTCTTTGCACATTTCATTAAGGTCTTGCGCGATTGTGTAAATAAACCAGTATGAGTATATACCGCATGTTACGATGGATAAGAGAATGTACATTAAAAGAGATCTGTCTGTTTTGATCTTTCTCATTTTGTTTACCTCATTTTTCATTATTAAAATAATCGATATAACCAAACGGCAATCATAAGAATTGCTGTGATGAATAATATTGTGTTTTCGAGCTTTTCGCTTATTTTATATCTTTTGGGGATAAAATCGCGGAATATAAAATATACAAGTTCAATAAACACGATCAGAGAAAGCGGATGATATTCAAACGCTTTTTTGAAATCAAGCCTCATTAATGAAAGAAACGCCCTTGTCATACCGCATCCCGGACACGGAATACCGAATACTGCTTTTATGGGACATCTGTAAAACAGTAATAAAACCACTGCGATGCAGCCTAAAAAAGCTAACCGCTTGATCAGGGGTTTGAATTTTGACAAAAGATCACCTCTTAAAGAATGCTGTTGAAGCTGTAATCAACCGGTGGATATGAAATATGATTACGGTCTTGTTCAGCCTTCAATAAGACATACAGCGTGTGCCGCAATTCCTTCACCGCTTCCCGTGAATCCCAAATGCTCCTCAGTTGTTGCCTTCACATTTACCTGTGACGGCGATATACCAAGGACGGAGGCGATATTTTTCTTCATCGTGGGAATATGAGGGGCAAGCTTCGGTGCCTGTGCAATAACAGTTGCATCGATATTGGAAACCGAATAAGAGTGCTTCTTTAAAAGCTCTTTTACCTCTTCTAATAACAGCATACTGTATATACCTTTGTATTTTTCGTCAGTATCGGGGAAATGCTTTCCGATGTCGCCCTGTCCGAGAGCGCCTATCAGCGCATCACAGATTGCGTGTGTGAGCACGTCCGCATCGGAATGACCGGCAAGCCCAAAACCGCAGTCTATAAAAACACCGCCCAAAACGAGCTTTCTGTCGGGTGAAGTTGCGTGTACATCATAACCGTGACCGATTCTTATCATTTGCTGTTTTCCTGCCTGAACTTTAATATTCCTTCGGCGATCTTTATATCCTCGGGAGTTGTGATCTTGATATTTTCATGACCTGTGTCACAAAGAAATACCTTGAATCCGAGTCTTGTAACGAGCGAATTATCGTCTGTTGCTTCAAATCCGTCCTCTTTTGCCGAATATGCCGCCGCACGGTAGATATCCGTTTTGAATATCTGCGGTGTCTGTGCATGGCGCATCGTGCTTCTGTCAGCGTCGGATTTTATAAAACCGCCATTGTCGGCAATTTTCATTGTATCCTTTGCTTGTGCCGATGCTGTTGCCGAGCCGAAGCGGTAAGCGGCTTTACACACATCACTTATCATTTCCGGTGTTACAAGACAGCGTGCGCCATCGTGAATTGACACAAACTCACTTTTTTTGTTCACACGCGAAAGTCCGTTCAAAACAGATTGCTGACGTGTTGAGCCGCCCGAAACAACATGCGTTATCTTTTGGAACTTATACTGTTTTATAATGTTCGCAATATCGTCAAATTCTTCCTTACGGCATACGAGTATTATTTCACTTATGTGCTTGCAGTTTTCAAACTGTGTTACGGTTCTTGCCAAAACAGGCATACCGCCGACGTCCATAAGCTGTTTTGTTTTATCGGAATTCATTCGTGAACCGCTTCCGGCGGCGACAATTATCGCACTGTTGAAATAATTGTCGCGCTCACAGCCGAAAAGCCTTTTGAATAAACTTACCTTTTTTTTGTCTTTTTTGCTCATTCTGCGTAATTATATCCGAGAAGAAGCGCTTTTTTATTGAGCTCTCTGAGCTCCGCCTTTGATTCGGGAACGGAAGCTGTAAGCTTTTCAGCAAAGTAATCAAAATCAAAGATATTCGTCTTTGCTATAACGTATCCGAGCATTATTACGTTTGCAAGCTTGGGAGCGTTCATCTCATTTGCAAGCTCTGTTGCGGGGATAGTGTATGCGGAAATATCGCTTCTTTCGGATTTTTTCGAAATAAGTGTGCTGTCGGAAAATACAGCGCCGCCTGCTACTACCTTCGGCTCGAATTTGTCAAATGAAGGAGCGTTGAAAGCAATAAGAATATCAGGTGTGTTTACAAGGGGTGAACCGATATCTTCATCGGAGATTATAACGCTGCAGTTACACGTACCGCCGCGCTGTTCCGGACCGTAGGAGGGAAGCCAGGTTACGCATTTTCCGAGTTGCATACCTGTTTTTGCACACTGCTTGCCGGAGAAGAGAATACCCTGTCCGCCGAAGCCTGCGAATAAAATTCTGCTTGTCATATTATCCTCCTATCAATATCCTGTGGTGTCTTTGTAAACACCCAAGGGATATATGGGTTTCATTTTTTCTTCAACAAACTTAAGTGCTTCCACGGGTGAAAGTCCCCAGTTTGTCGGGCAAGTGGAGAGAATTTCAACAATTGAAAGTGAGATGGATCCCTCTCTGGAAGGCTTCGAAAAGGGCCAGCTGACCGAACTGGGTGCTGTCAACGTCATGACCGGCATCTACACCGGCCGCTCTCCTAAGGACAAGTTCATTGTTATGGACGAAAACTCCAAGGACACCGTGTGGTGGACCTCCAAGGAATTCGCCAACGACAACAAGCCCGCTTCCATCGAAGCATGGAACGAGTGCAAGCGTCTGGCTGTGGAGCAGCTGAGCAACAAGAAGCTGTATGTCATGGACGTTTTCTGCGGCACCAACAAGGACACCCGCATGGCAATCCGCTTTATTATGGAAGTGGCATGGCAGGCTCACTTCGTTAAGAATATGTTCAT
>JAZNEN010000129.1:0-3584 GCA_045588615.1 Eubacteriales bacterium | reverse complement strand
CAATAGAATGACACTATTCGGTTATAATGTTATCCGCCAGACGGATAACATTTCATGTTTGTGAAACAAACATTTCAAGTAAATGGGTTTGAAACGGGTTGTCGAGGCGCCAACCCCTGCAGGCATCACCCTGAATATACAGACCGTAGGGGCGTGCATCGCACGTCCGCATGAAATGAGCGTAAATGGGTTTGAAACGGGTTGTCGAGGCGCCAACCCCTACAGGCATCACCCTGAATATATAGACCGTAGGGGCGTGCATCGCACGTCCGCATGAAATGAGCGTAAATAGGTTTGAGACGGGCGATTGCAGTTCGCAACGCGAACTGATTGAATCTTGCCCCTACACTCAAACACAGTTCGCCCGTCTTATGCCGAATCGGCAGTTTCTTCATCCTCAGGCGGAGGTTCTTCCGTATCCTCGGCAGGTACTTCCGTTTCTTCGGTATTTTCCGAAACATCATCTGTTTCAGTATCGGTTATTTCTTCTGTATCCTCAGGCGGTAAGGTTTCTTCATCTTCGGGCTTCGGCGGCTTTGTCACAGGCTTATTTGTCTGCGGTGCCTGTGTTTGCGGAGGTTCTGTTTCATCGGGAAGCTCCTCTCCCTTTGCATCAAGCCCGAAGCGTGCAGAGATGACTCCCGTCACCGCTGTTGCCGCATTTTTACCCGTTGCTCCGTTTTCTATAACGCACGACACCACTATCTGAGGATCGTTATACGGTGCAAACGCCGTAAGAACGGCATTGTTATTTGACTTTGATATCTGTGCTGTACCAGTTTTTGAGCCTATTGCAAATTTATATCCGCTGAGCGTTGATGTTCTTTCCTTGGAAAGCTTCATGCCCTGCTTGATAAGCGTTGTATGGTCATCGGAAAGCTCAGCCGTGCCGAGTATTTCAGGCTCATTATAAATAACATCATCACCGGAAAACGTTTCTGATTTGTAAAGCACCGTTGCTTTATATCTTGTTCCGCTGTTGATAAGCACGGACACATACATTGAAAGCTGAAGCGGTGTCACAGCGTTTTCGCCCTGTCCTATTGCCGCCTGAAGCGTGTCTCCGGGGTGCCATACACCGAGATTTTTTTCCGAATAGTAAACGGGGCCTGTAAGGACACCCTTTGACTCCGAAAGCTCAACTCCCGTATACTGACCGAGTCCGAGCGTGGTGCAGTATTCGTTCATCGCCTCAATGCCGAGTCTGCGCCCCACATCGTAATAATAACAGTTACACGAATGTCCGAGCGCTTCTTTTACATTCAGCTTTCCGTGGCCGTATCTGTACCAGCAGTCGGGCTGATAATCCTTGTAATATTCGTATTCGCCCGTACACTCTACCGTGCTTGAGCCTGTCACCTCACCGAGTGTCAAAGCCGCGGCAGACATTGCTAACTTGAATGTCGAGCCGGGTGCATAATTTCCGTGAAGCGCACGGTTAAAAAGCGGCTGCTTTTCATCGTTTACAAGCGTTGAATAGTTGTCGGTAAATGTCGCAAGATCAAAGCTCGGATAAGAAGCAAGCGCTAACACCTGACCTGTATTCGGATCAACTGCACTGACAGCACCGCTGTCGGCAAGACCGCCCGATGCATCGTCCTTGGCGTTTTTCACAACGAGCTGTATATTTTCGTAAAGCTTTTCTTCGGCAACCTTCTGCAGATCTATATCGATCGTCAGATATACGTTGCGTCCGGGAACAGGCTCGGTCTCGGTCTCGGTTGAAATTATACTGCCGTATTCATCCTCTGTTATCTTTACCTTTCCCTCTGTTCCTCTTAACAGTGTTTCAAATGCTTTTTCCGCACCGTCAATACCTACTACATCATCGTATTTATATCCATTTTCAAGATATGCGTCTATCTCATCCGCAGGTATCTTCCCCACACGTCCGAGAATATGCGAGGCAAGACCCGGATAATTATAAACTCTTTTCCACTGTTTTTCTATGTATATGCCCGCACTTGCACGTTCAAGTATCGCAGTCACCAATTTAAGCGGAGCTTCTTCCTTTACGATAAACGGATTATCGGGGGCAAAGTTCATCGTGTCAAGCTCATAACGCACGGCGATAACATCGTACTGCGTTCTGTCCTCGTATGTATACGTACCTTTTTCTGTCTTTACTCCGTAATATTCAAGAAGCCATTCAAAAAAATCAACGGCTGAAATATCCTCTTTAAGTCCGTTTTTTGAAAGAAAGGCAATAAAACGGTTTTTTGTCACGGTGCTTTGCAGTGCTTCTTCATCATACGAAACATGAGGATATGTTCCTTTTATCGGAAAATGAGTTTCAAATTCCTCATAATAATCCTCAAGAACGAAGCTGAGCTCCGATATGAGCTTATTTTTCCCCGATGATGCGTAATTTTTAAGTGAATTATAACTGAGCTGTACCGTGTTTGTATATTCGTTTGTTATAAGCGGCTTGCCGTTTCTGTCATATATTTCTCCGCGTACCGCCTGTACGGTCTCGTATCTGACATACGTTCTGGAATTGAGCGAAATATATTTATCAACACCAGTTATCTGCATATTTACAAGCCGTATTATGTAAATACCGCACACAGCAAGAAAAAATATGCCGAGTATGAGCAGACCGCTTGTGTAAAATTTCTTGTTTTTATTCTTCATAGTAATCAGTTTTTCTCCGCATGCCGAAAACGGCACCGTGAAGCCTGCAAAGCGGATACAGCACCGCTGTGCAGACGAGTGAATATGCGAACTGCGGAAGCACCGCGCCTGTAAAAGCATCCGTATATGCGGCGCCGTCCGACATCAAAAACACCGCTGTCAGTATTCCTTCTGCCAAAAAGGTGCAAGCAGCTGTAGACATAACGCTTAAAAATCCGTTTTTGAAAAAGAAATTGGAAAGTATAAGGCACAGGCACACCGCAAGAAGATATAAAAGCGGGTAGTATGAAATGCCCCAAGTACCGAGCGAATGTAACACAACACCTGAAAATACAGCAAGCAGGCACACCGTTTTTTCATTTTCAAAAAGGGATAGACATATAAGACACGCCGCGGTGATATCGGGAATACACCCGAAAAACCTCAGATACGGAAAGACCGTTATCTGCAGCATCACACATACAAGCACGGCAACGCACGCCGCCGCGGTACGCAATACCGTTTTTGTGCTGTTTTTTCCGTGCATATACTACCCCCTGTCAATCTTCCTTTTCAAATCCCGTTATTATCATCACGTGTTCAGGCTCCGTCAAATCAGCAAACGGACGCACAATGGCGTATTTTGTGCGGAGATTGTCATCGAATTCCACGCGTTCAACAGTACCGACAAGCATACCGGACGGATATATTGATCCGAGTCCCGATGTCATCACCCTGTCACCCACAGCAACATCGGAGTTTCCCGAAAGATAATTTATCCTGCAAAGTCCCTCTCTTTTAAGTGAAAATTCACCGGACAAAACACCCGCTTCACCCGTGCGCTCGATATAAACACCGACAGACGAAGAGGTGTCAACGATACTTGATGCCTTTGACCAGTTTATTCCTGCTTCGCTTATATACCCCACAACACCGCCGTTTTCGGAGATGATCGGCATATTTTTTTCTAT
>JAZNEN010000128.1:0-8654 GCA_045588615.1 Eubacteriales bacterium | reverse complement strand
ATACTTTCGGCATCGTCATCAAGCTCAGCTTCAGCCGCTATAATATCATCCTCAATATGCTTTAGCACCTCGGGGGATATTTTGAGATCCTTTATGACCTTTTCATCACGTTCAAATATCTTGACGGCATACCACCTTTGACGTTCTGACGGATCATCGTGCAAGA
Organism: Eubacteriales bacterium; assembly: GCA_045588615.1. Taxonomy (GTDB): domain Bacteria; phylum Bacillota; class Clostridia; order Oscillospirales; family CAG-272; genus RGIG7213. Next base: position 8,488 of record JAZNEN010000128.1, on the reverse strand, counting down.
CTGCTTCTTCGATATGGGCAAGTGCATGTTCCACAGCTCCCGAAAACATATGCTTCGGAATCTTTTTTTTGTTCTGTACAGCCTCTATTGCAACCTGTGCCGCTTCTTCTATTCCGTCACCCCTTAAAGCTGATATCTCCACTATTTTACAGTCAAGCTGTTTTGAAAGAAGTTCAATATCTATTTCGTCTCCGTTCTTGCGCACAACATCCATCATATTTATTGCAATTACAACGGGTATACCAAGCTCAATAAGCTGAGTTGACAAATAAAGATTTCTTTCAAGATTTGTACCGTCTATTATGTTAAGTATAGAATCGGGCCGTTCATTTATGAGATAATTCCTTGCCACAACTTCTTCAGGTGTATACGGAGAAAGCGAATATATTCCCGGCAGATCCGTGAAAATAACATCGCTATCTCTTTTCATTTTGCCCTCTTTTTTCTCTACAGTAACCCCCGGCCAGTTTCCTACAAACTGATTTGAACCCGTCAAGGCATTAAACAAAGTTGTCTTTCCGCAGTTCGGATTGCCTGCCAAGGCGATTTTTATTGACATAATATCTCCTTTTGCCGTTCATACGGCTATGTAAAAATGCATTGATACATACAGTTGTCTATTGCTAACCGCACATCTTTAAAAACAGGGGGTAACCCCCTATTACTCAACCTCGATCATCTCGGCATCGGCTTTTCGAAGTGAAATTTCATATCCTCTGACGGTAAACTCCACCGGATCGCCTAAAGGCGCTACCTTACGGACTGTGATATCGACACCCTTTGTTATGCCCATATCCATTATCCTGCGTCTTATGGCGCCCTGTCCGTGAAGCTTCACGACCTTTACCGTGTCACCGACCTTTGCATCTTTCAAAGTTTTCATGTACACCCTCCGCAAAGAATATATTGATCTTCCAAAAAGAGTTAGCCTACGCTAACCGAATCATATAATATCACAGAACTATCCGTTTGTCAATACTTTTTTCGCATTTTTTTGCATTTTTAGCTTTTTTATTTCACCGCAAGATGCAATATTTACATTTGAATACTTGAACATAATTGAAATATATGTTACCATAAATAAAAAAATGAAAGAAGATAAAAATGCCCAAGGTTGAACTTTTAACATATACCCCCGATGCTGACAAGGTTGTTGCCGCCGCTGCAAAGCTTTGCTACGCAAAGACAGATATTGATACACTTCTTGACAATCTCACCCCCGAAAAAACAGAGGATTTTCTTGAACTGTTATTTTCTTTAGGACACCAAAGCCCTATTGAGCATGCCTCATTCACCTTCGGTATTGAAGGCGTTTCCCGTGCATTGCTTGCGCAGATAACACGCCATAGGATCGCATCGTTTTCCGTCCAGAGTCAGCGTTACGTTGACAAATCATCGTTTGAATATATCACTCCTCCCGAAATTGCCGCCATTCCCGAAGCAATGGCTGAATTTACAGCCGCTATGGAAGAAGACTCAAGAAGATATGAAAATTTAAGAAATATATTGGCAAAATCACATTATGAAAAAATGATAGCGGACGGCATGACAGAGAAAGAAGCCAAAAAAGCTTCCGAAAAGAAAGCTAATGAGGATGCCCGTTTTGTACTTCCCAACGCTTGTGACACACGAATGATCGTGACAATGAACACGAGAAGCCTATACAACTTTTTTTCTTTGCGTTGCTGTGACAGGGCGCAGTGGGAAATAAGAGAGGTCGCCCGTCAAATGCTTTTGCTTTGCAAGGAAGCCGCCCCGCTTTTGTTCAAAAAAGCAGGACCGCCCTGTGTGAGAGGAAAGTGTACAGAAGGCTCATATTCCTGCGGAAAAGCAGTGCAAATGAGAAAATTATATTCAGGAACAAATGAATAATTATATAAAAAACGGAAATACTCCTTTTGAAATCTATCAAAAAGGAGTATTTTTTATGAAATTTTTAGTGGGCTTTACGTGTCTGTCACTCATCCTCGGTATTTTTTCCGCCGCACTTCCCGTAAACGGTGAAATAAACATATACGAAAGCGTGGCAAGACTTCACGTTATTGCAAATTCCGACCGTGAAGAAGATCAAGAACTTAAACTTAAAGTCCGTGACAGTATCATTTCCGAAATGGAGAACTGTATGAAGAACTGTCAAACGGTAAGCGAAGCAAAAACGGTGCTTGAAGAAAACAAAGATATAATACTTAATATTGCCAAAAAATGTGTATCCGAATCAGGATATGACTATGATGTTCAAATTGAACTCGGCGAGGAACAATACCCCACAAGGATATATGAAAATGTCAGTCTGCCGGCGGGTGCTTACTACTCCGTCCGCGTAAAGATAGGTGAAGGTAACGGAAAAAACTGGTGGTGCGTTCTTTTTCCTCCCCTTTGTGTAAGCACAGCTATAGCTGATAACAGCGATGAGCTTGCTTCCGTCGGACTTACTCCCAACGAAGTTAATATTCTTACGAATACAGATGAACCGGAATATGAAATCAAATTCAAGCTTCTTGAATTTTTAAAAAGCACATTTGCTTAATTAATTTAAAACCTTATATCCCTGCTCCGTTACTGCCTTTTTAAGCTTTTCTTCTGCACATTCTGAGCTCAAGGTTATAAAAACAGTTCCCTTTTTGTAGTCAGCTTCAGCATTTTTAACTTCAGGAAGCTGTTCAAGCGCCCCTTTGACTCTCGCCTCACAATGTGCACACATCATACCTTTAACCTTAAAAGTTACAGTTAAGCCGTCACCGTTTGTGGCGGCTTTGCTTTTTTTCCTTTTATCGTGCCTATTGCTGTATATATCAATAAAATTAAGTCTGAGGGCGTTTGTTACAACGCAAAAACTTGAAATACTCATCGCCGCCGCGCCAAACATTGGATTCATCTGCCATCCAAGCAAATAAATAAACGCTCCCGCGGCAAGCGGTATCCCGATAAGATTGTAAATGAATGCCCAAAATAGGTTTTGGTGGACTGTTTTAAGCGTTGCACGGCTGAGTCTTATAAGTGCCGGAACATCAGAAAGCCTGCTTTTCATAAGAACAATATCGGCGGTATCTATCGCAATATCAGTTCCTGTTCCTATTGCAACACCAAGATCAGCACGCATAAGCGCCGGTGCATCATTTATACCGTCTCCTACCATCATAACGTTTCCGTTTTGCTTCAGTTTGATTATTTTCTCTTCCTTTCCGTTTGGTAAAACGCCTGCTACAACATCATCAATACCTGATTTTTTTGCGATGACTTCAGCTGTAACAGCGTTATCACCCGTAAGCATAACGACCTTTATTCCCATATTTTGCAGTTCTTTTACAGCATCAGCGCTATCATTTTTTATCACATCTGCAAGGGCTATAATGCCGGCAAGGTTACCGTCTGACACAAAAAACACGGGGGTTTTACCACTTTGTGCAAGCGCATATGCTGTATTTTTAATTTCATCACTTACATATATTTTTTCTGAAATAAAACGCAAATTACCGCCGTATAGCACTGTTTCATTTACTGTACATTTTACTCCGTTACCTGAAAAAGTCTCAAAACCTTTCGTATCATAAGGGGAAATACCGTCAGTCTGCGCCTTCGATACAATTGCTTTTGCCAACGGATGCTCACTTTTCATTTCGAGTGAAAGCGCAAGCCTTAGAAGCTCCTCGTCTGAAAAATCACCAAATGGGATAACATCTGTCACCTGCGGAATACCGGATGTAACTGTTCCCGTTTTGTCAAGAACAACTACATCTGTTTTACCTGCCAGCTCCAAGGAAGCGGCTGTTTTAAAAAGAATTCCGTTTTTAGCACCAATACCGCTACCTACCATTATGGCAACAGGTGTTGCAAGTCCAAGTGCACACGGACAGCTTATTACAAGTACCGATATTCCCCTTGCCAAGGCAAATCCGATATCTTTATCCATCAAAAGCCAGATCAGTGTTGTTATAAAAGCAATAAAAATAACGACAGGAACAAATACCCCGGAGACTCTATCAGCAATTTTCGCAATGGGGGCTTTTGTTGCGGCGGCATCACTCACAGTTTTGATTATCTGGGACAAAACTGTATCTTCGCCTACGCTGACCGCTTTACATTTTATATATCCCGAAAGATTTATTGTTCCTGCATGCACACTGTCACCGCTTAATTTGTCAACAGGTATACTTTCGCCCGTAAGAGATGATTCGTCCACCGTACATTCTCCGTCACAAATCTCACCGTCAGCAGGAACCGTTTCGCCGGGTCTTACAACAAATATATCGCCGCTTTTGATTTGAGCAACAGGCACCGTTTTTTCCTTACCGTCATATATCACAGTTGCTGTCTTAGGTGCAAGGCTTATAAGGTCTTTGAGAGCATTTGTTGTTTTACCCTTGGATATGGATTCAAGTAATTTACCAACCGTAATAAGTACAAGTATCATCGCAGATGATTCAAAATAGAGATCGTGTAAATAATGCCTTGCTGCATGTACATAACCTTCCGATGTAAGACCTATCATAACGATAAGTGACGATGCGCTGTAAATATATGCCGAAAACGATCCCAAAGACACAAGCGTATCCATATTCGGTGCTTTATTTTTGATTCCTTTTATACCGTTTATATAAAACTTTCGGTTGATAAAAATAATTACAGATGAAAGTACCATTTGTACCATTGCCACCCAGATGGGATTATTTTCAAAAAACGAAGGCAACGGAAAGGAAAGCATCGTATATCCCATAGAAAAATACATAAGCACCAACAAAAAGCCTGCCGACATTATAAGTCTGCGTTTCAGAACAGGTGTATCCGTATCTTTCAGGATATCGTACTTTTCACCGTTATTTTCATTACCCTTTTCACGTGCCGTATATCCGGCTTTTTTAACAGCGTTTATGACCTCTGACGGCGAAGCGTCGCCATCAACCGTCATTGAATTGGTTAAAAGGCTAACGCTGCAAGATGTCACCCCATCAAGTTGCGAAACGGCTTTCTCCACCCTGGCAGAGCATGCCGCACAGCTCATTCCTGTTACGGTATATTGTTTCATTTCAAACCTCGCAATTAGCTGATGCTAACCCATATGCAAAATAATATTTTCACTTATTATATATTAACAAAAACTTTTTGTCAATAAATAAAAATCAAAAGCATCGGCACAGTATATAAGTATACTATGTGCCGATGTCAATATTACTTCTTCAACTTTGATATAAGATGCTGTACAACCTCGAATTCATATTTAGCAACAAATTTGTATAAACCAATTTTAACCAATATAAGAGATATCCTGTCGTATTTACCGGAAACATTCCAAAAAACAGAAAAATATTTTTTCAAATATTCTACAGCTTGTTTTTGAACAGATGTTGATAAAAACTGTTTTTCAGACATTTTCATCTTAAGATAATGATAAAAATGACGTAAGCCCAAATCATATAACTCGCTGTCAAGTTTTTGAAATCTCAACATTCTTGCTTCAAGATGATTTGTAAGTGCCATAATATTCTTTTGTTTCGGCGCTGTTATAATGCTGTTTTCGCGCTTGACATAACAATATAAAGGCGATTCAAAAAACACCGTCTTTTTACTGTGCTCAAATAACTGAGGAACAATTTCATCATCCTCAAACGCCGTACCTTCTGTAAAACGCATCCCATCAAAAAGCTCTCTGCGATATATTTTACTCCACAGGGCACATGCATTAGTGTAATGAGATCTGTAAATACGTTTCAGTGCATCAACAGTATTTAATACTTCTATGTTCGGAAGTTCATTAAGATATTCTATTTGAAGTTTTTGTACTTCCCTTACGTGCGAGCACTGAACAATATCTGCATCGTATTTAACAGCCGCATCATACAACACTTTGTACATATTTGGAGAAACAATATCATCGGAATCAACCCAGCCGATATATTCTCCTTTTGCTTCGTCAAGTCCCCTGTTTCTTGCAGATGCAACACCGCCGTTTTGTTTATGTACCACACGAATGCGGCTGTCCTGTGTTGCAAGTTCATCACATAATTCACCCGAACTATCAGTTGAGCCGTCATTTATCAATATCAATTCAAAATCACTGTAGGTTTGTGATAAAACACTTTCTACCGTTTCTTTAAGATAATGCGCTGCATTGTAAACAGGTATTATTATACTTATCATGATTCTGTGCCTACCCTTAATGCAATCTGTTTTATATAATCGGAATCATCTCCACCGTCAAGTTGATCGCCAACTTCCTTAACAAACTTTCCGGCCACAGCCGTTTTTTCTTTTGCCCCCTGCAAAAACCACTCATATTCAATATCTATGTGACCTATATCGAGTGCTCTTATACCACTTTTATGAAGATCATACGCAAGAACAGTTGCGGTTTGTCCCAAGGCTATCAAAACAAGCTCACCGTGCCAATTTTCTTTTACGCCTTCCATGATATCGTCATAAACCGAAAACGCACTTTTTGATGGGCAAATTATCCTTTTAACACTTGAAGCACCGCAAAACAGATCATTACCTACACCAAGACGAGTCTTTTCTCCCTCAACAATAAGGATATCTTTTCCAGTCCATACCTTTTTGAGTCTTTCAAACCACTCCGCGCTTTTGCCGCAAGGCTGATAATCCATATACAGTCTTGTAACATGGGCATTATAGTACTGACACTCAGGGGAAAGTAATTTTGAAACACCTGCTCCGTATTTTTTTAAAAAAGAGTTCCAAAATGATATGGCCTCATGAGTTCTCAAAAGATTATCACTTGTCACATTGGGAATACAAAGTAAAACACTGTCTTCTTGTGAGATAATAATCTCCCGCAGTCGCTGTGCAAGTTTTAAATCTTTTTTTTGGAAACCATTCGATTCACCCAACATAACCTTAAATTCTCCATCACCATAACGGCACATCGAACAATTTCCACAAAGCAGTTTATCAAGCGTTTCATCAATAGATGAAACGTTTTGCAAGGGATAACATTTTTTTGCTTTTTTTAAATTTTTTTCATAAACAAACTTTTCAATCTCATAATTGAGCTTGTTTTTAATTTTTCTAAACAATTATTACCCCTTCTTTCCGTAGCTTTATTTTTTTAGTGTACTCACAAAATTGCCTATTCTTTCAAGCGCTTCGGCTATATGTTTGAGTGAATATGCATATGAAATTCTGGCAAAGCCTTCTCCGCATTCACCGAATGCCGTACCGGGAACTATCGCAACACGTGCTTCGTATAAAAGACGTTCGCAAAATTCATCCGATGACATACCAAACACACCAATATTGGGAAAAACGTAAAATGCCCCCTCGGGCTCAAAGCACGGTATACCTATTTTTCTCAAACCGTTGACAAGAAAACGACGTCTGTAATCGTATTCACCTGTCATCTTAAAAATATCATCATCACCGTTTTTGAGGGCTTCGATTGCCGCAAACTGGCTCGTTGTGGGCGCACACATTATACCGAACTGATGAAGCTTGAGTATCTGCTCTGTAACCGGTGCCGGTGCCGCTGTATAACCCATTCGCCAGCCTGTCATAGCATATGCCTTTGAAAAGCCGTTTACAACGACCGTTCTTTCCCTCATTCCGGGGAGCGATGCGATCGAAACATGCTTCTTTCCGCCATACGTCATCTCAGCATATATTTCATCGGAAAGCAGCATAATATCGGTATCTCTCAACACATCGGCGATTTTTTCAAGATCATCATATGTCATAACAGCCCCCGTGGGATTATTCGGGAACGGCATTATAAGAAGCTTCGTTTTCGGTGTTATCGCCGCTTTCAATTTTTCAGCTGTCAGCTTAAAATTATCCTTTTCTTCTGTTACAACGCTTACGGGAACACCGTCAGCCATACGGCACAGCGGATCATAACAAACAAAGCACGGTGTCGGAATTATTACCTCATCGCCCGGATCAATCAAAGCACGCATAGTCATATCAATAGCTTCACTTCCGCCGACAGTTACTACTATTTCGTGTTCCGGATCATACGAAAGATCAAATCTTCTTTTGAGATAATTCGATATTTCCGTACGCATTTCAAGAAGTCCGCTGTTTGACGTATAATATGTCTTGCCCATTTCAAGGCTTTCAATTCCCGCCTCTCTTATATGCCACGGTGTTACAAAGTCAGGTTGACCTACTGTCAATGCCACGACATCGTCCATACCTCCGAGCATATCAAAAAACTTACGTATTCCCGATGGCTTGAGACTTTGTGATTTTGCAGACAGAATCTTTGAATAATCCATCACAAAACACACTCTCTTTCATCCTTTTCAGGCATTTTGTATATCACGCCTTTGTCTTTGTATTTTTTGAGTACAAAATGCGTTGCGGTTGATACAACATCTTCAATGGGAGCAAGCTTATATGCAACAAAATAAGCAACTTCTCTCATTGTCTTTCCTTCAATAATAAGCATAAGATCGTATCCGCCTGACATAAGGTGAACGCTCTGCACCTCGGGATAGTTGTATATTTTTTCGGCAATTCTGTCAAATCCACGGTCACG
>JAZNEN010000127.1:0-1910 GCA_045588615.1 Eubacteriales bacterium | reverse complement strand
CCCTACGGTCTGTATATTCGGGGTGGTGCCTGTAGGGGTTGGCGCCTCGACAACCCGTTTTAAACCCATTTAATATGACACCTCATCCACCGCTATCGCGGTCCCCCTTCTCCCGCTGGAGAAGGCGTTTTATGCGGACGTGCGATGCACGCCCCTACATTATAATGTTATTCGTCCTACGAATAACATTTCAAGCGGTACCGCCGCATTTCATGCCGCAGGCATTTCATTTTTAAACCCGTTTTTGTTTATTTTATACGGGACGTCGAGGGCGCCGTCCCCTACGGTTTGGTTTATGAGATTGGATTTTCAATCATCCCAAACCATTTTGTTTTCGTAAAATTCGCCTTCGTACGTTCTGCCCGACGGCCAGAAATAGATTCCTTGCCCGTGCATCATGTTGTTGACAAAATCACCTATGTAATATTCTCCGTTTTTCCAGATGTAGGTGCCTTCGCCCTGTCTTACGTCATTTACAAATTCGCCTTCGTAAACGTCGCCGTTTGCGTATTTGTACGTTCCTGTGCCGTGCTTACAGTCATTTTCATAGTCGCCTGTGTAGCTGCTTCCGTCGGCCCAGGTGTACGTACCCTCGCCGTGCTTTTTGTCGTTTTTATAATATCCCTCGTATGTGCTTCCGTCAGACCAGGTATATTTGCCGTAGCCGTTGCGTGCACCGCTGAAAAACTCACCGGTGTAGCTGTCGCCGACAGCCGAGGCATACTTGTATGTGCCTGTACCCGTTATTTCGTTATCGGAGAAATCTCCTTCATACGATTCGCCGCCTGCAAAGGTTATCCTGCCCTTGCCGTGGCGCTTAAGGACGCGTATTTCACCTGTGTAAACGTCGCCGTTTGAATATTTAACAGTGCCTGATCTGCCGTCAAGCGTTCCGCGCAGACCGTCGGGATAGTATATAGTGCCGTCCGTCGGCACCCCGTAGGAATCGACTTTTCCGTAGAAGCGTATCTCATCCTCGCCCATGCGGTATTTTACAATGCGGTAGCCCGCAAAATATATCACTGCGTAAATGATGAGCGTAACAGCAACAGCACCTATAACAATGGCTGAAATTATTCGGAAGGTTGAATTTTGAGTTATACGTTTTGCGATGGTAAACACCTCCATCAAAGACCGTTTATGAAGTTATCCAGCATCGTCATAAGATCAGGCACAACAATGAGTGAGCACAGCGCGACAATAAAGAACAGGACAACTGTAAATATGAGTGCAAACCAGTTCGTGCCTTTTTTGCTGAATACGTTTTCTGCCTGGAAAACAAGGTCATCAGGGATATAATATCTGCTTTTCATTATCACTTCTTTTGAAGTGAGTGCTTCGTCATCGGGCACGATAATTTTCATGACACGCTTATACGTGCCTTTTTTTATTGCCCGCTTGACGAAAAAGTTTTTTGCATATGGGGTATCTTCAAGCTGTAATGCATTTTCGGGGCTGTTATATCCGTTTTTTATAAGGAATCTTACAAATGCGCCCAGTACCTCTTTGAAGTATACCGAAATTCCAGCACCGATTATGACGCCGCCGAACATACACCAGGCAATAGTGTCTATCGACTTGACAAATTCGGGAAAAACAAATTCCGGATTCATATTATTTCTTAGGTATCAGCTTCTCTGTACCGCCCATGTAGGGACGGAGCGCTTCGGGAATATTTACCGAACCGTCAGCGCACAGATTGTTTTCAAGGAATGCGATGAGCATACGGGGAGGAGCAACAACTGTATTGTTGAGCGTATGTGCAAAATACTTGCCGTTTTCGCCGTTTACTCTGATCTTGAGTCTGCGTGCCTGCGCATCGCCGAGGTTGGAGCAGGAGCCTACTTCAAAATATTTCTTCTGTCTGGGGCTCCAAGCCTCAACGTCAAGGGATTTTACCTTGAGGTCTG
>JAZNEN010000126.1:0-4920 GCA_045588615.1 Eubacteriales bacterium | reverse complement strand
AAAAAATCCCCGGAAAGATGTATAATAACAAACATCACACCTAACCACCTCAACTGGCATACGGGAATGGCTGAATATGCCGAGGCAAAGCACAACATTTTCAAATATCAAAATGAAAACGGCTATCTTGTCACAAACTATCTTTATGACAGCGTTAAAAATTTACGTTCAAAGGGTAAAACAGCGTTGTTTTCAAGTAACGGCAAGCCCGATACAAAAACGGGTGTTTATATCAAGAATGAGGTCATCACGTATTATGACGAGAATGGCGAAACTCCTGTGCTTGACTGCAAGGACATAAAGATACCCGGCCGTCACAACATTGAAAACTATATGGCGGCATACTGTGTGCTTTACGATATAGTAAGCGCTAAAACGCTTAAAGAGGTCGCGGGCACCTTCGGCGGTGTTAAACACAGATGCGAATTTGTAAGAGAGCTTGACAGGGTAAAATATTACAACTCCTCAATCGACTCAAGCCCCACAAGAACCATTGCCGCACTTTCGAGCTTTAAAGAAAAGGTGATCGTGATTCTCGGCGGATACGATAAAAATATCCCTTACGAACCGCTTGTTCTGCCTCTTTTTGAGCATGCAAAAGCGGCAGTATTGACAGGTGCAACAGCCGAGAAAATATATAAAGCAATAACCGATAACGGCGAATTTGAAAAATCGGGACTTGAAATATATAAAGAATCTGATTTTGAATCTGCCGTAAACTGTGCAAGAAAAATTGCAAAAGCAGGCGACACGGTTATCTTATCCCCTGCGGCGGCAAGCTTTGATGCCTTTGAAAACTTTGAGGTAAGAGGCGATACGTTCAAAAAGATCGTAAACGGATTTCAGAAAGGATAACATAAATGAATGACATAAAAGGTCTTCTTTCTGCCCTCACGTCCCCCGTCACAGTTTCGGGTTACGAGGGTATTGCGGAAGATACGGTAAATGAGCTTTGCCGTCTTTACTTTGACGAAGTTAAAAATGACGGAGCAAATAACTATCAGCTCATAAAAAAAGCAAAGACAAGTGGTGCAAAAAAGATACTGATAGATGCCCATATGGACGAGGTCGGTATGCTTGTTTCTGACATTCTTGACGGCGGATTTTTACGTGTGACGAATGTCGGAGGTATCGACTGCAAGATACTTCAGCCGTGTGAGGTCACCATTCACGCAAAAGAAGATATTTACGGTATTGTAAGTGCAACACCGCCCCATTTGATGGGTAAAAAGGAGCTTCCGAATTTCGACGGATTTTTCATCGACACAGGATTTAAAAAAGAGGAGCTTGAAGAAAAGGGCGTGCGAGTCGGCACACCCATATCGTTTAAATATCACATGACGGAGCTTTTGAATAACCGAATATGCGGAAAAGGCTTTGATGATAAAATATGTATCTGCGCAGGTGTCGAGGCTGTAAAGCTGTTAGACGGCACAGACTGTGAGATAATTCTCCAACTTTCCTCCCGCGAGGAAATAGGCAAAAGTGCCGCCGTCGGTGTGTATAACACCGACCCCGACCTTTGCGTGGTGCTTGACGTAACAGGTGCTGAAATTCCCGAAGAAAAAGACACGATATATAAATCCTCCGTTATGGGCGGGGGTGCTGAAATATCAATATCAGCAATAACAGACGTGAAGCTTACAAAAAAGCTTATAAAGTTTGCAAAGGACAACAGTTTCCCCCATCAGATAAATGTTGACGGAACGAACACGGGAACGAATGCAAATGACATACCGACAATAAAATGCGGTATTCCGACAGTGCTTTTAAGCATTCCGCTTTTGAATATGCACACATATGCGGAGATAATCTCGCTTGACGATGTTAAAAGCACAGCAGAGCTTACCGCAGGATTCATCAAGGCTTTTATAAAGGAGGGCGAAATATGAATTTTAAACTTCTTGAAAAGCTCTCGACTGCATTCGGTCCGTCCGGATGTGAGGACGAGGTTGCAGATATAATAAAAAATGAAATCGGTCATTTTGCCGATGAAATAATAACAGATGCCCTCGGTAATTTCATCGTAAAAATAAACGGCAAAACAGACAAAAAAATGATGCTGTCAGCCCACATGGACGAGGTCGGCTTTATGGTAAGAAAAACGGATGACCTCGGCTGTATTTACTTTCACACAGTCGGCAGTATAAGCGATGGGGCACTTCTTTCCCGCCGTGTCACCGTGAAAGCATCAGACGGTAAAAAATATGCAGGTGTAATTGATGCAAAGGCAATACACAGCCAGAGCGCCAAGGAAAGAAAAGAATATATACCCATCGACAAAATGCACATTAACATCGGTGCATCAACAAAAGAAGAGGTTGACGGTCTTGTTTCCCTCGGCGACTTCGGTGTTTTCGACTCTGATTTTGTAAAATTCGGTAACGGATTTATCAAGGGTAAAGCCCTCGATGACAGAGTCGGCTGTGCCGTTATGTGCGAAATAATAAAGAAGATAAAAGAAGAAAACATCACCCCCGAATATACACTTTATTTTGCGTTTACAACACGTGAGGAGGTCGGACGTTCAGGTGCAATTACAGCGGCAGAAGCCGTACAGCCCGACTTTGCGCTTATCCTTGAATGTACGGCGGTTGCCGACATTCCCGAAACACCTGCGCATAAAACCGTATCAAAGCTCACAGACGGTGTGGCTTTGTCGCTTATGGACCATTCAACCGTCTACCGCCGTGAGGTGATAGAAAAAATGATGTCGCTTGCAAAGGATAAAAACGTAAAATATCAGATAAAAACTCTCGTGTCGGGCGGAAACGATGCAGGTCACATTCACAAGAGTGCAGGCGGTGTCAGATGCGCAACACTTTCCGTTCCCTCTCGGTATATACATTCCGCTTGTTCGGTTATACACGAGGATGACTATAAATCAATGCTTGATTTTGCATATAACGCTTCACTTTCAAAAACGCTTATATAACTGAAAGGTAGATTAAAATGACTGAATTTCTCAAAAAGCTTATGCTCACTCACGGAGTTACCTCCGATGAGGGCAGAGTTACAAAAATAATAGAAGATGAGATCCGTCCGTATGTTGACGAAATATCATATGATGCGCTCGGCAATCTTATCGCACTTAAAAAATCAAAATCAAATGATGCAAAAAAAATGATGCTTTGCGCACATGCCGATGAAATAGGCTTCATCACAATGTTTATTCAGGACGACGGACTTATAAGAATAGCACCTGTCGGCGGTATAGACTTTGTGGCGTACTCTTACTGCACCGTAATATCCTCTAAAGGCGTAAAGGGTGTTTTAGCTCCGGAGGAAGGCACAAAGCCTGAGGAGCTTAAGGCGGACAAGTTCTTTATCGACATCGGCGCAAAGTCGAAAAAGGAAGCAGAAAAGAAGGTTGCCCTCGGCGACATGTTCACAGTGATCCCGCATATGACAAGGCTTTCGGGCACACGCTACTGCGGCCGTCCGTTTGACAACCGTGCAGGCTGTGCCGTTATGGTTGAAATTGCAAAAGGACTCCATGACTGCGCAAACGATGTTTATTTCGTATTTTCTTCAATGGAGGAAGTGGGACTGCGAGGTGCTAAGGCGGCAACATACAACGTAAACCCCGATTACGGCATAGCATTTGATGTGACCGACATCGGTGATGTTCCCGGCTGTAAGCCTATGGCTGTAAAGCTCGGCGGGGGTGCGGCAATAAAAATTAAGGACAGCTCAGTTTTATGTGATATAAAGCTTGTGTCAGCCCTTACCGATATCGCAAAGGAGCATAAAATAAAGCATCAGTTTGAAATTCTCCGTGCAGGCGGTACAGATACTGCGGTTATGCAGACAGAAGCGGGCGGCGCACGTGTCGGCTGTATTTCTATCCCCACAAGATACATTCACACACAGAACGAAACAATAGATATGAAGGATATGGCAGAGTGCGTAAAGCTCGGCACGCTTGCTTGTAACATCAGATTATGATAACGAATGAAAAAATACTCAAAATAACAGAGGAAGCCGAAGAAAAGCTTGATAAAATATTCAAGCAGTTTGACAAAACGGCATACAAAAATACGGTTAAAATAATGGAAGCATTTGCACGCCACCGTGTTGACGAATCGTGTCTTAAAGGTACAACAGGCTACGGCTACGGTGACAAGGGACGTGACACGCTTGATGAAATATGGGCAGAGGTTTTCGGTGCTGAACGTGCATTTGTCCGCCACAACATCGTAAGCGGTACGCACGCACTCACAATCGGTCTTTTCGGAATTCTCCGTCCCGGTGACATTATGCTCTCTGTCACGGGCAAGCCCTATGACACGCTTGATGAGGTAATCGGAATAAACGGTTCCGACGGCACAGGCTCACTTGCCGATTTCGGTGTCGAATACCGCCAGGTCGATATGAAGGGCGGTGTCGATCTGGAGGGCGTAAAAAATGCGCTCTCCGAGTACGGACAACGCGTAAAAATGGTATTTATACAGCGTTCAAAGGGTTATATGAACAGAAAAACGCTGTCTTGCGAGGAAATAGGGCAGGTCGTAAAGCTTACAAAATCAATGTCGGACGCTTTCGTGGTGGTTGACAACTGCTACGGTGAGTTTGTTGAGGAATGTGAGCCGACAGCATACGGTGCCGACCTCATTGTAGGCTCACTTATAAAGAATCCCGGCGGCGGTATGGCAGAAACAGGCGGTTATCTTGCAGGCACTGCCAAGGCTGTTGAATTGTGCTCATACAGATTTACATGCCCCGGTGTCGGACTTGAATGCGGTGCAAGCCTTGATCAGAACAAAAACATGTACAGAGGTCTTTTCTACGCTCCGCATACCGTTGCCGCTTCACTCAAAACAGCCGCACTTGCAGCGTATATGTTTGAAAAGCTCGGATATGAAGTCAGTCCCCGATATGATGAAGTCGGAGGCCAAGCGGTCTTAGGAAGACAATTAG
>JAZNEN010000125.1:0-9603 GCA_045588615.1 Eubacteriales bacterium | reverse complement strand
GTACCAATCATTTTCACGAGAAGTAATTAGGAGCTTGTAGTGATATGCTACACCTGTTTGCATAAGTTGAGCCAACAAATTCCACTCGCTTAAATGTGCATCAAGATTATCGAGCAAAATTAGTGGCTTTTCGCCAATTCGTGTACGCATACGAAAATACTCAACACTATGCACTAACTCTGCGTCGTTGTTACATCTTATAATTTGATAGGGCGTGTATTCTTCGGTTAATAATGATATTGCTCTAAATGCAAGTGTGGTTTTACCTTGACCGCTGGAGGTTTTGATAACGGTAATTGTATTTTTGCCTATAGAGTCTACAATCTCTTTTTCGATGATTGGGCGTATCACAGGTAAATTGTTTGCAATATCCGAAGGTGTAGCTTTCTTACCTTCATAGTAGTCTGAAGAATACTCATCAGACTTAGAAAATTGAAGCCTTTGGATCCAAGCGTGAGCAGGATTTTGAGGGCCTTTACTTATATCGAATTTTATTTCTTCAATACATTGTGTTATTTCATAATGAGAAATTTCACTACGACTTTCCATTTTGTCAAAGCATAATAATTTTATGCCATTAGCGAATAAAGAAATATTATCGGTGTTAATATCAAAATTCTTAATCAACGAAGCTTCAATACTTTTCTCGAGAGAATCCTTTTTGACATTTTCAAAAGATAACCGCTGGATAAAATCATCAAAAACGAAATTACTCCAATTCCATGATGATGTATCTTTCTTAATATTATCAATTTTTGTCTTCCAGAATTCTTTTGATTTTTTATCAAGAGTTCCAGAAAATAATTTGCTTAAGTTTCCAGCAGCAACAGAAAAATCATATACCAATTTGAAATACCGATTCTTATCAATCAGGTACGCCTCAAGATAATTTTTCAATACACTATCCATAAAGCTGGCGTCTTGCCGTTGAGTAGAGTATTTGAGTTGGATATGTGTAATTGTTTTGTTGCCATCACAGCATTTTATAGTATCTATGTCTTCGATTCCTTCAAGAGTAAAAATTGTATCAGTGCTGGATGATAAAATCAAATCACATGAATAAAGAAACTGGTAGGAGTAACCTCTTAATGCAATTTGTCCACCATCTCTTGAGTCTTGAAGTTCCTGAATATTAACTTTATTAACAGGCGGTTTCTTAATTCGTTTTTGTTTCTTTTTATTTTTTGACATATTTTACACCATTTTGATAATAAATTTTATAAAACTTACTTGTTTTTGAAGATAATCATTCCGGTATATTCTCCTACATCATCAGTTAAACAAAGCTCAATATTGCAGTAATTGAAGAATTGTTCTAAAGAATGAAATATATTATATGTGCATTGTGTGAAGGTTTCTACGAGTTCGGGTTTGAGGGAGAAAAGGTTAGTGTTGACCATAGTCATTTTCTCTCCAGACTCTAATGTTATATTTTGATACTGCAGTTCTAAGTTTTTAAATAACCTTTTATCTGTCGCAAACAGTCTTGTGCCATCACTATAAATGACAACATTAGAATTCAAATATACAGACATTTTTAGCGCAATAGCATCTGAAGCGTCTTTGATAAAAAAAGATTTTTTGTCTAACATAATATAGTTTGCAGTTTTTTTCAGTTCTTGCGTCCATGGAGATTCTTTTTGATTATCCAAAATAAACTGATAGTCTTTAAGTACTTTTATTATGTTTATGATGTACCATATGAGTTTTTTATGAGAAAAAGCGTATAGCTTTTGTAATTTATCTTCCATGATGCATATCAGGTTGTTGAAATCAACATTAATAAAGAGACTACTATATTGTTCTGTGGTTAAACTCTCTCTTATCGTATCTAATGTAGGAAACTCAGGACACTTTTCAATTTGAGATCGAATATTTGATAAGCAATAGAAATAATTAGTTATCAGTATTAGATCTTCTAAGAAGGTTTCCACGCAATATGTTTTTATATACCTCTCTTTATCCGCTTCGATAAGGGCAGACTCAAGCCAATCTGCAAGATCAATAAATAAGTTTGTATTTGATGTTTTTATTGAAGATATACGGTTGTGATTAATATCAAACGCCACTTTATCTACTGGAGTATTCTCATCACACAATAAAATAGTCCTATGCGCTCCTAACAAAGCCTCAGCAATTCCTAATTCGTACATAACGTTAGGATTTGAAATAATAGTTTGGTCGTTTTGAATAATATTAGATATATCGGCAATAAAAACATCAGAGTCTGAAATTTGTTCCCATATGACAGAATTGATATTGGGAGCCCCCGAGTCCTCTTGGGTAGGACGCTCAATTAAAACAATATCATATGCTCGTTCGGAGAGAAGCGCAACGGATTTTTTTAATTGAGCCTTTATAAACTTAGAAGTTGTTCTATTTTGGCTTTGCCAGGCCAAAAAAACTTTATATTTCATTTGTTTTCCTCCGCATTTCCACTGTTGACCCACTTGTCAATTTCTGAAATTTTGAATTTCCAATCCCTCCCGATCTTATGGGCAGGCATATTTTTTGTTGCTATCCAACGCAATGCGGTGTCTCTGCTAATTCCAAGGTACTTACATATCTCCGGCATAGAGTAGTAACGATCTTCAATCTCTATCATATCAAAACCTCTTTTTTCGATAACGATTTTGTGATGTTTATATTATAACACAAATAACGCAAGTTGTAAAGTACTGCCGTATATTGTATGATTGTGTATTGTAAAAGGTGATAAGAGTTTTTGTTCTCATAGGTATAAAAAGAATACGGCAGTATAGCTGTATGCTATACTGCCGTATTCTTTTGCACTCATCAATCGGCTGTTTGCATCGGACATTCAATATATCCTTATGACAACCTGCCTTTGCAAGTGCTTTTTTTGTGATGTGTGTCCGATTTAGATGCAAAACCGTGTGTAGCTGATTTAGATGCACGAGGATTTTGCAGAGGGTAGACTAATCCCTTGGTGATGATGGAGGTTAAAAGGTTCCGCGTTCTACCGGACTTTTAACGCCATGCTTGCAAACGATGCCTATGTATTATTCATTAACGGTTTTATCTGCGACGATCTTGCATCTGTCGCACTTGTAGTCAAATAAATTATCTTCGTTTTGCTTCCAATCGTTTCCGCAAATCGGGCATTTAGACGGCTGCTTCCCATAGAATCGGTATAGATAATAATATACCGGCTTATTTAATTCTTTTTCGAGTATTCGACAAACAGATAATCCCTTTTGATTTAGTCGGCTACTCATATTCGAGAGCATTTTGTGAGCGCTGATTTCGCCTATACCGGTTACATAGAAAAGCTTATCATATGCGGCATAATTTGTCTCCCAAGATGTTAAATCCCTGACAGTATCTTCTGATAGGGTAGGTAGCAAGTAATAGGGGATATTACCTCTGCAATGTCCGCAACAAATAGGGGACATGTCGCGCATGTGCGGATGAATACACAAAACATAGTGTTCTGCATCTTTTCCTGTTGCAACGTCATCGCTGTATGTAAAATCATCTCCAACGTATTTCTTTTCAATTGGTTTTGTCAAATGAGGTGAAAGCCGTTGTAATGCTTCTTTTGTGTATATGTCATAATATTTTTCGTCGAGAGAATCCTCGTACGGGACAGTCACTCTTACGATTCGCATATTATCTGTGCCCGAAATGTTTATCGTCTCAAATATTATTTGGTTGTTTCCTGACAAAGAACAAAGATAATCTGTTATCAAATAATCTTCGAACTCCGGTTTTAGGTAGAAAAACAAATCATAAACGAACATTACTCCACCGCCTTTCCTGGCTTTGTTATATCACAATTTTGTAAACATTTCAAGTCTTTCGCCAGTTCGAATCTGTCTACAGACCCGAAATGCCCGAAATGCATCTATAAAATTCTGAAAAACTTTAGAATCGAAGGATTTAGTGAAATATTCAGCTTACGCCGAATGTGAAATAATGTGCTGTCGCACATTGTGAAATATTGCTCCTTCGTCGCAATGTGAAATGAAATAAATCCCCTCATGCGCCGCAGCGCATTTCACACGCGAAGCGTATTTCACGCACGAAGTGCATTTTACAAATCCCGTCAGGGATTTATTTCGTTGAAAAAAGCACTTGCAATTGCAAGTGCTTTTTTCTGGCTGGGATAGCTGGATTTGAACCAGCGTAATGCAAGAGTCAAAGTCTTGTGCCTTTACCAACTTGGCGATATCCCAATATTAAACTACTAAAATAGTATATCACAAAAAAGCTTTGAAGTCAATACCTTTAAAAATTATTTTTCTTTTAAATGTACTACCGTTACAGAATATTATACCTGTTTACCGAATACATATGAAGTGTAACTGTAAGGAGGAAACTGATCTATGTTTATTTATTCGTTTAAAGCATCAACCATACGCTTTTTTGCAATTATTGTTTTGAGTGTTGCGGCAATAATCACTCTTGTTGCTATCATTCCCAAATATGAACCTACCTCTGTATACACGGAAAGTGAAAAGATAAATTACAGCAAAATACTTACAAATGAAGACAGACGCAATTTTTTGTCGCAGTTCGGTTGGCAAACGGCAGAAGCACCTGTTGATGAGGCAAATGTCAAAATTCCTGCAAAGTTTGACACCGTTTATGAGTCTTACAACACGCTTCAAACGAAGCAGGGGCTCAATCTTACAAAATATAAAAACAAGGACGTTACACGCTATACATACGAAATAACGAATTATCCCGATTATGACGGCAAAGTCCTCGCAAATATAATTATATACAAGAATAAGGTCATCGGCGGTGATATATGCTCAGCCGATGTCAACGGATTTCTCCACGGATTTGAAAAGGACGTGACACTCCCTTAAAAATTGATCTTCATTCCGTCGTAGCTCATAATAAATCCGTGAGGCTTTGCCATTTCCATAAACTTATCGTACGTCAGATCACAGTCAGGTGCACGTAATCCGTTGTGACTGAAATGATGGCTGACGAAAATCGTTCTTTTATCAGCCGCGCCGAGGTTCATTAAACGTTCCTTAACCTTGAGGTTGGCAGGGAAGCCCATATGGCCTGTTTCAGCACTTTGGTATCCCATTGTACAGTCAAGTGAAATGAGGTCACACCGTTTGCCGGCAAGATATTCAAACGTTTTATCGATAAAAATACCCGTGTCGTGACCGTAAAGCATACACTTGCCGTCTTTTTCGATAAGATATATATAAGCATCTTCGTTCGCATGAAAGACTGACAGCGGAGTTACGGTGTATCCTCCGATATTCTGCGGAACATACGGCTCAATATACGTAAAATCAACGCTGTACTTGTCATATTTTTCTTTAAGCGCACGTGTGACAACGGCTTCGACTGCACGGTTGCCATAGGTGTGGAGCTTGTCGTCAAGCTGACCGTCGAAATAACAGTAGCCGTAGCCTCTGTACTGAAGATCAGCGGCGTTGCAATGGTCGGGATGTGAGTGAGTGAATATAATGTTCTTTATTTTTCGAAGCTCAATTCCTGCTTTTTCCGATGAAATATGAACATCAGGAGAAAAGTCTATCATAAGCTCACCGTTGATAACGGCACCGCTTCTCATGCGGTATTCCTTGCCTCCGAGCGCCTTGGCTGTTTTACAAAATCTGCAATCGCAGAACATACCGGGTATTGCCTCGGCTGCTGCTGTTCCTAAATATAAAAGCTCCATATGACATCCCCCTTTCGCTATGGCGACATTATACATTGAATTCGCTGAAAAGTCAATATTTTTTTGTCACTGACCTGTTGTTTTTTTGAAAAAAACAGGTCTTTTTTTACGTCTTGCACCGATTTTTTGACCTGTCACATAAAAGGTCTTTACATTTTTAGTCGGGTATAGTATAATGCACACAAAGGACGGTGAGTGTGTGAAGGTACGTATAGAAGAATCGGAAACCGATGAGATAGTTATACGCTGTAAAAAGCAGGACAGTACAGTGTTCCGTCTAGCATATGAAATAGAAAATATTCTTTCACACGGCGAACTTTTGCTGACTATAGGGAGCAGAGAATACTATGTCTCAAAAGATGATATTTTATTTTTTGAAACCGATGCAGGGAGAATATTCGCACACACCGATGAAAATATGTACGAAACGGAACTTAAACTTTATGAGCTCGAAGAAAGGCTTCCGCCGTACTTTGTCAGAATATCGAAATCATGTATTGCGAACATCATGAAGATCGACAGCATAAACCGAAACATAACGGGTGCAAGTGAGATATCGTTTGTCAAAACGAATAAAATCGTATATTGCTCACGTTCATACTTGAAAATGCTGAAAGATAAAATTAAGGAAATGAGGTTATGAAAATGAAAAGAAAATACTTATGGCCGATAACATTTGTTGTATGCGGTATACTTATGGTGTTTTTTGGTATCGCTTCTAATGTCGGATGGATATCATTACCGCTTTATAAAGTAGTAATTGCAATTCCGTTTATTGCCCATATAGTTGTAAAGGGAATTATAGGAAAAAGATTTTATACTATTCCGATACCGCTGGCGGTATTATTCTTACTGTTTGAAAAGCAAATTGCAAATGCGGCAGGTGTTGAAAGCGGAGATCTTATATCAAACTGGATAGTTATAATTGCCGCACTTTGTATCTTCATAGGTCTTGCATTAATCACGTTATTTTCCTCGAATGACAGAAAAAAAGAAAATGGAAATATAGAAAATCATACAAGCGAAAATGAAAATTCCGAGGTAGTAATAAACACTGCAGGCGCAGGGAAAGTATCAACAAACACTACAGGTACATCAGCGGTTAAATATATAAATTGTCACGGCTTCGTGCACGAAACAGTTGAATGCGGAATGGGTGTATGTAAGATATTTTTCTCCAATACGTCAGAATATGCCGGCGACGGTACGCTTAACCTCCATGCCAATATGGGAGGAAGCATAATTGTATGTGTGCCTGCTGATTGGGATATTGATGCAAATATCGACAATCATATGGGGTCTGTTAAGGTTGACGATAATATACCTATCGAGGGTGCAAAGAAGCTAAGGATCGTCGGTGAAAATAACATGGGTGCGATCCACGTTAAATTTAACTGAAAAAACTTGAAAAAAAATTAAAAATCTCCGAAAAAAATTGTAAAAAGGTATTGATTATTTGAAAAAAGTATGATATACTGTGACTTGTATTAAGTTCCTTTTACGGTGCTTCAAAATGTCAACAGCGTGATGCCCTCTCAGGTCACGTGTTGATGCACAAATTTTTTCAGGAGGTGAACGACTTGCCTAATATCAAGTCTGCAAAAAAGCGTGTTAAGGTAATCGAAAAGAAGACACTTCAGAACAAAATGTTCAAGTCTTCTCTCAAAACAGTTATAAAGAAGTATGATGCTGCTATCGCTGAAGGCGATAAGGCTAAGGCTTCCGAAGCTTACAAGGCTGCTGTTAAGAAGATTGACCAGGCAGTTGCTAAGGGTATCATCCACAAGAACGCAGCTGCAAGAAAAAAGAGCCAGTTTACTCTTAAGATCAACTCGCTTTAATCAAAACGCTTAATCAAAAAAAATGTGCCGACATTCCGTCGGCACTTTTTTTCTCGGAAAATACGGCACAGAATATTAGACTTACGCCTTACCACTCACGCCATTCCTCTGTAATATCGTCCTCGGGATCCGATAATCCGCATTCAATAGCACTGGTTTGTATTATTTCCCAAATGGATTCGCGCGCCTCGGTTTCTATCATAGAATCATCTGTTTTCTCGTTAAGTTCATTTAAGGCTAAAACCAATTTTTTGACGTGTTTCATGATTTCTTGATTTGTCGGTTCTGCAATGCCTTCAAGAGCGTTCAGATATTCAAGGATCAATCTCTCACATTCGTCAATATCATTTTTTGTAAAGTCACAATCTTCCCATTCGTTCATGAATTCAGTCATGGGAATGACAACGGTTTCTTTTAACTGTTTTTTGTAATTTTGAATATTCATAGTATATACCATCCTTTGTTTTGTTATATAGTAGATTTGTAATTTTAAAAGCGTGATGCGGATGTAAATATCTGAGTGACCGACTTAAAGTGCTTGATCTTCGTGTTATATGAGTAAAACATAACAAAAGTTAAAATTCACCAAGGACGATCCTTCATCAAATTGTTCCAATAATAGCTGACCTTTGGGGCAGATATTTTTAACATACATTCTTGACGGTACGGCTTTTTATCGGATGTCAGTTCACATTCAATTATTCTGGAATTGTACTCAATATATTGATAAATAAATTCCAATTTATATTTTCCGCTATTGATTGCACACAGTAATTCCTGAAGTGACAATTCAATTCTTACCGTTCTTTTGAAAATCGTATTTTTAAAAACGTATACGGTAATGTCGTAAGCATTTCCGTCTTCTAAGGTGTATTCCACCTTGGAAAAATCAGTCTTGACAACATTTGATAAATTGCTTTCGGGGTGTTTTGATGAAATCCAAAATCCGTCAGGGAATTCAAAACCCAATATACCGTTTTCGAAATATGCCCGCTCAGCGACACAATCATGCAAGGATAAGTGTTTTTCGTTCTGATCGCAATGAGAAAATTTCATATTGTCGACACTCCTTTCATTACTTTATTATACCGCTATAAAATCGATTCCTGTTTCACCGTCGAAGAAATGATCTATCGGCAATGATGAGTACAGAAAGTTGTCCAAGGTCTGCGGGCTTTTGTGCCATGCTTGTAAACGATACTATGCAGAAGTCTTTTGGGTCTGCTTTTTTGAAACAAGCCGCAAAACGAACAGACTGATAATATCTGCGCAAAAGAAAAATTGGCATATAAGTGCTACAACAGAAAGAATTTTGTTGTTTTTTATGTTTTTTGCCAACGCAAATACAGAGATTGAACTGCTAAAAAACAGAACAATGCAATCAAACAAAATAAGCATAAGAATCAGCGGAAGCGTCCTAAAAAACATAATCGCCGCAATAACCCCGAAAATGAAAACAATTATGTATGCCGGAATATGAACAAGCTTAACGAGAAATGCCGCGCGAATAAGATCATAGGGATCGTCTTTCCGTGACAAAATCATAAAAACGATGTTACAGATAGGCGTTGCCAGTACAAAAAGAATAATAAAGACGCCAAATACGATGGGGGCCACGTCTTCAGGAAAAAGATTACCAAGCAACACACCCAATGCAAGTAAATATGGAAAGATGATAACGGGTATAAGCAGTAGTTTTTTCATCATTTCACCTCTTTTACATACTTAACGAAATCAGCCTGAATTTGTTTTTTTCATTATACCAGAAAGTCGTGAATATTTCAAGCGGTTGGGCGGAATTTGCGGCGGAGACTATTGCCTTGTGTATCTTCAAAAGTGAAGTTGCGGCAAGCCGCAGTGAAGTTACGCCTTGTGGCATAGTGAAGTATTGCGCCGATGGCGCAAAGTGAAGTTAAGTGTTCCGCATCTTATCGCGCGAAGCGCACTTCATGAGGCGTAGCCTCGCTTCACGTTCAAAGGACACTTCACGTTCCGCGCCAGCGGAACACTTAGTTCAAAAAAAGAACCTTTGTCTTGGTGGACAAAGGTTCTTTTTTTGTTGGCAGGGGCACTAAGACTCGAACTCAG
>JAZNEN010000124.1:0-9051 GCA_045588615.1 Eubacteriales bacterium | reverse complement strand
TAATCAAGCTCAAACGGGATCTTAACGGTATGTATCTTCTGTGTAAGCATATAAATTATCTCTCTGTTTGCGTAAGACTGCGAGGTGCAGTATTTGAGCATTTCGGGGCTTCCGCACGTTACGATGTAGTTGTACATCGATTCGTTGTCCTTGTAAGAGAGGTTTTTTGTAAGGGTGAAAAGATTGAATGTGCCTGTTTTCACCTCTTCGGAGGAAACTGCCTGTGCTGAGGCTGATGTCTGGAAAACAGGGGCGGCTACCTGCATTTTTTCAGAGTCATTGTTTGCAAGCACCTGCACGGGGGCGGCATTTGAAAAGGCTGTACGTAAGTCACCGAATTTATTCAGAAGAGATGCCGTCTGCGGGTTTTCGGAATACTCAACGGTGAATGTCGTGTTGTTTGTGGAAATGGCATTCGTCGTGTCTGTTATCTTTTCTGTGGTGTTTATCTTTACTCCCCACTGCTCAAGATATTCGTTCAAAACAGGAAATTCAGTACCTGTAGGGCCTGCAAATACCATCATAGAGCCGTACTCCGTTGCCATATATTCATCGATCTTATCAATTTCCGAGCGTGCTCCCATTGTGTCAAGGTCCTTTGAAACAAAGTCCTTTTTGGGATCGAGTATTATAACAAGACGGCAGTTTTCGTCAAGCTCTTCACGCTGAAGATCCACTATCTTCGTTTCAAAGCCCCAGCCGGAAAGCATCTCAAAGAAGTCTTTGTATTGGTTTGAGGTTTGGTCTTCGTTTGTTCCTATCGGTTCACCGTGTCCGGTAGTGAAGCAGATAACGGGCTTTTCAACGCCTGCAAGCTGGAAAAATGCGCTCAAGAAGCGTCTTTCGCCTGAAAATCCGAGTTCCTCGCCGGATGAAGAATCAACGGAGAAAAAGTTTTCCATCGTGTAAACGATGGGTGTGCCGTTTGATGTTTCGACAACAACGTTTGAGTCTGCCCACTCACCGCCTGTCAGCGTTTTGTAGTCGGCAAACTCCGACGGGTAAAGATACGCATCGTAACAGTTTACGGTTATCTTATGCTCAAGGTCTTCCGATGCCTCGGCGTATGCAAGCGCACAGGAGTATATCATAAGCATACGGCTTGATTTTGCGATGGTATCCTCGGGAATTGCAAACTTTATCTCAATATCGTTTTTGATAATGTCGGACTTCAAAAGCTCCTCTGCCTCCGGAGAAAGGGTAAACAGATTGCTTTCCGTCAAGTCCGTATATATCCAATATTTTGAGAAAAGCGAGGTGATTATCGCATTTGCCGTTATCATAACGGCGATGAAAACAACTGTGAGGGCAACGGCAAGAGAACCGTATTTGAACTTTTTATTTTTGAAAAATGATGTTTTTTTGTTTTCCACTGTTTTTCCCTCCTTATGCCCAGCGGCGGCGTTCAAACACACGCACCGTCAAGAAGATGAAAAGTACGGTTATCGAGAAATAGTAGATAAGCGCCGCATAATCTATAATACCGTATGTGAAATATGTGTAACGGTTGAAAACTGAGAAGAAGTTAAGCACAACACGCAAAGGTGTGAAGCCGATGCTCGTCGAAAACATACCGATAACCAGAAAGATACCTATAACGGCAATTGTCGAAACGGCGGCAACAAGCTGGTTTTCCGTGACTGATGAAAGGAACACACCGACGGAAATAAACGCTGCACCGATAAGCAGAATCGACAAAAGATTTCCTAAAATTATCATCGTGTTCTGGTCTCCGTAAACGTACATCGGAATAAGATTGATACACGAAATACCGAGTGTCATTGCAAACATTGAAAATGCTGCCAAAAATTTTGCAAAAACTATGCTGAAAAGGCTGACGGGAGCAGTGAGAAGCACCGTTTCCGTGCGAAGTCTTTTTTCATCCGTGAAAAGCTTCATCGTTAAAAGAGGGATAAGCACGATGAAGGAGTAGATAACGCCCGCATAATATACGGTAACGTCGGCATCGGCTGCCTGTGCAAGCACGGCAAGGGTAAAGAAAATACCCGAAATTATCAAAAATGAGGCGATAAACGCATATCCTATGAATGTGGAAAAATACGCCTTCATTTCTCTTTTGTATATGGCTAACATTGTTTTCTCCTTTCGCCTTACTGCTTTGAGGTGAGGGCGATGAATATGTCCTCAAGGCTTGTACCGAGCGTGTTAAGCTCCATGATCGGCCACTGTCTTTCGGCAAGAGCTGTGAATATGCGCCGTCTTGAATCGTAGCCGGGCTTGCACTGTACACGGTAAAGGGTGCCGTTGTTTTTGGATGCTGACAGATACTCAACGCTCTGCACGCCTTCAACACGGCGCAGCACGCCTTCGACCTCCTGACGGGGGCCCGCTATCTGTATGGTGAAGCGTTTTTTGTTTTCCGCAAGCTCGTTTATGTCAGATGTCGCCTTGTCTGCACGGATAACACCCTTATCGATAATTATTATTCTGTCGCATACCGCCTGAACCTCGGGAAGAATGTGCGTTGACAAAATTATCGTGTGGTTTTTGCCGAGTGATCGTATAAGCTCACGTATCTCAATTATCTGACGCGGGTCAAGACCGATAGTCGGCTCGTCAAATATAAGTACCTTCGGATTCGATATAAGTGCGCCGGCAATACCGACACGCTGCTTGTACCCCTTGGAAAGATGGCTTATAAGGCGGTCACGGTAGTCGCCCAGGCGCATAACGGAGATTATCTCGTCAATGTGCTTCTTGCGGTTCAGCGTGCATTTTTTAAGATCATAAATAAAATTGAGATATTCAATAGGTGTCATATCGGGATAAAGGGGGGGCACCTCGGGCAAAAATCCTATGCGCTTTTTCGCCTCGCCGGGGTTTTCCAGAATGTCGATGCCGTCAATGGTGCACACACCCGACGTCGAGGAAAGGTAACCCGTTAAAATATTCATCGTTGTTGACTTGCCCGCACCGTTCGGTCCGAGAAATCCCACGACCTCTCCGTCGCCTATATCAAAGCTGATGTTGTTAACGGCGGGATTCTTTCCGTAATATTTCGTAAGATTTTCAATATGTATCATAAAACTCACTACCTCTTTTGTGGTCACAATTATTATTTATTTTATCATACATATATAAACAAGTCTTGAACTTACTGAAAAAAACATAAACGTATTTGTATATCCAAAATACACTTTCAAATATCGTTTTAAGCACACACCTTGTTTTTTAATAAATCTATGCACCGGAATACCCGGAATGAAACGAACATAAATGAGCGTCACACTGTACCTTGTAATGGGATGTGCGACGATCACTTCGCAAAGTGAAGTGCGACTTTCCGCATCACGCAAAAAACATATTATTCAACCGCAACACAAAAAGAGTATATCATATAATTATCAACACTTTCGACAGCGAAAAAACCGAAAGTTCAAAACACATTAGTAAGTTAGGAACTTTCGGTATTTATAATTAAGATTAGTAATACTGATTCAAGGATTTGTCCTTTTAATGTTATTTTTTCGATAATTCTTATTTAGACTTAATAACAGAATTATGAATTAATATATCGTGCAAAGTATATCTTTTTTTTGAAAAAAGGGCAAAAATAAGTGGAATACCAAGCAAATACCGCGTTACGTTTTTTAGTGCATTTCTTAGTAATGCATGCCATAAAGTAAGATCATGCTCATACTCAAGGTGCATCAGAGCTTTACCAATAGTTTTTTTCATCGGTGACAATTCAAATGCAGAATATATGATAACTTCGCACGCAAACACAACAAATAAGGGAATACAGAGTTGCTCAATGCTTATACCCAGAGAACGCGGATATTCTATGACGTGCTGAATAATCCCGATTGGAGATAAAACTAATTGAAATGCAACGATCGGAATAATCTGAGAATCAACATTTTCGCCACCGACTTGATTAAGAACTATAGTGCATACAATGAACAGAGGTATGACGATTAGAAAGAAATCAATGCCGGCTGCAATTATTCTTTTCAACATAGTTTCACCTTTTCTAAATTACAAAATTTGCCCGCAACCCTAAAAAATATGCAGAGTCACGGGCAGTAATCAATTTTAGTTTATCGGTCTTCCAAGAGGCTCCATTTGGAGATAGAAATTCTCAAGGCTGTGTGCACTTTTAGCTTTTTGCGGCAGAGGAGAAGGACGGTAACCTACACCCGTTGTGAGCGCGAGATCAAATACATTATACCATTTATGGTCAGGTGCAAATTCAAGTCCTGAAACAAAGTCTCCTTCGATTTCATAATCATAAAATCTATCTTCATAGCTGAATAAAGTGGTGAAATCCATGGTGAACAGTTCTGCATAAATTTTTATGTTTGGCATTGCCAGTCCATTAAACGTGCTGACGCGCTTTACAACGCTCGGCTTAACATCCAACGCTTTTATCGATGCATTTAAAGCCAAATTGCCTCCAAGCGAATGTCCACAGATATAGATATTGTAACCAGAATAATTGTTTATAATTTTTTCCGTAAACATTTGCGCAGCAGGTGCCTGCGTACTGATTCCAGTTATAAGATTAATGAAATCTGCATAAAACCAGTCATCAATCCAGTCAGTATCAATAATCTCACCCCAATTATAATTAGGTTTTGAACCGCGGAAAGCCAGTACAATATTTTTGTCCTTTTTGAGTGCTGCCGCGTAGAATCCGGCACCACCGTGCCAAGTATCAAGAACTGTCCATCCAATCATCTCATTAACATTGGCTCCGTTATTTAAGCCAATAGAAGATGTGTCTATTCTCGTTCCCTTTGCAAGATCAGTGTAGGATATCCCGGCAGAAATCGCTAAATCACGGTCAGAAATATCCCATACTAAAGGATTCTTGTCTTCGCTGTCAATGTATCCGTCGCTGTCGGTGTCCTTTTTGGAGGGGTCGCTGTTAAGCTTTCCTATAACTTTAACTTGCGTCTTATCCTCGTTGTAAATATATTCTAACACGACTTCTTCACCGTCTTCAAGATTATCGCCATCGGTATCGGGATTGTTTTTATCTAAAACCATTCCTACACCGTTAAAGTAAACCATATGATCTTCGTAATAATCGGGAATACCGTCATCATCACTGTCAGCGGATAAGTCTATTTTGTCGCTTATATTTTCGTATATGTTATCCAATTCATCGGCGTTTGAGGCATAATAGAAAGCGCCGCCTGTACTGTTAGCTAACGGTATTAGATAATCATCAAAATACTGTGAAGATGTTCCGAGACCTACAGTATAGATCTTAATGTCCTTTGCTAAAGCATTGTTAACAACAGACGAGTGCATATCCTCATCCCATGCTTCTCCATCAGTGAAAACAACAACAACTTTAAGTGTACTGTCAGAGTTTGCAGAAAACATTCCAAGTGCTTTTTCAATTCCCGTGTACATATAAGTTTGACCGCGCGAGTCAAAAATATTAGGCAAATTGTAAGAGTAACTGTCATCTCTGTATGTAAACTTCAAATAATTTTTAAGGGTATTTTTACCGTCTTCTGTACACTCTATAAGTCCGCCTGCAACATCATCTATCAAAGAGTCAAATTTTACGATACCTATTTTAGCTTTACTGTTTGCATTGCTGACAAAATTACGGGCAACCTCTAAACGCTTGTGTTCGGGATCCTTACCTCCTGTGAATGTACCTGTAGATGAATTGTAACCGTAATCACCGCCAAGACTTCCGGAGTCGTCGATAACCATTACAATTTCAACATTTTCGTATGTTTTTTCAGAATCCCATACATCTATCCAAGTAAAGCTTTCCTGGAAAATCTTTCTGTCTATGAGTATGTATGTAGAGAAATGTGTTACTGTTGTGCTTGCAATATCGCCATCTATTATTGTTTCAAGTTCTTCGAGCTGTTGATCTTCTTCGTTAAAATAATAAATTGTAGGTTCTGCATCTGCGGCAAGTTTGGATCTGTCAAACTTGAAGCTTATTTTTGCAGTTGAGAATGTACCGTTAACATAAAAATCATATGCCTTACCAAGGTATCCGGGTATGGTTTCAGGGAAGAATATATCATCTTCAATAGGATCAATTCTCAAAGATTCTACCTGATCACCGGGTAATTCAATTTCTACAGAAGGAGTAACACTGTCATCTTCGTTGTCAGCAGATATATTCAATTTGAAAGAGGATTGGGCAGAAAGCGGATCTGTTCCAAGTTCAACTTCCTTTCCGTCGGACACACCGTCGCCGTCGGTATCTTCATTAATAGGGTCTGTTCCGTATGTATCAAATTCTTCTTTATCTTCTAATCCGTCATCGTCAGTATCATTACGGGTAAGATCTGTACCAAGTTCTATTTCGGTTATGTTGTCGATGCCGTCTTGATCAAGATCTTCTTCACCGTCAGGTGTGCCGTCGTTATCCGTGTCAGCATTCAACGGATCATAATTCATTGTTGCGGATTCAATATAATCACTCAAGCCATCACCATCCGTGTCATTCTCGGAAGGATCTGTACCTAAAAATTCTTCAACCGCATCTGTAAATCCATCATCATCTGTATCTGTTGTATCTGTAACGTTTAACCAACGTGCAATTACGGTGCAAGAAGCGTTTACAGGTTCCGAAAAATCAAATAATGAAGAATATTCATTGTCAACATACCAACCAATAAAAGCGAATCCTTCTTTTTCGGGTGCGCCGGGGAATGCTGCTGTTTCGCCTGCATTTACGTACTGAGGTTCTATTTCGCTTCCGCCGTTGGAATCAAATGTAACACAGTATGTTCCTTCGGGGATTTCTTCATCGCCTGTTGTTCCGTTTGCTTTTACTTCAACTGTGAATGTTTCAACAGTTTTCACTGTTTTACCGAGGCCGAGGAACCAGAAGAAGCCTACCTTCTTCATTGTTGTTGCCGTGATTGTTGCAACGCCTTCGCCGATACCTGTAACGATACCGTTATCGACCATTGCAATTGATTCGTCGTCTGTTTTCCATGTTGTGATGCCGCATGCATCGACAACAAGCTCAACATCCTCGCCTATTTCTATAGTTACATCAGCTTCAAAGGGCTTGACGATGATGTAAAATTCCATTTTCTTGATCATTCCGAAGAATGAACGTGATCTTGCTGTAATTGTCGTTTCGCCTTCGGCAACTGCCGTTACAACGCCTTTACAGTCAACTGTTGCAACATTTTCGTCTGCCGATGTCCAGAATGTTTTAATGTTCCAGCCGCACACCTTGAGTGCTGCTGTTTCGCCCACCATAAGCTCAGTTACGCTTACTGCGGGGGCTATTGTTTTCTGTGTCTCTGCCGCAGCGGGTATGCAAACGGAAAAGATCATAACGACCATCAGTATCACACTGACAAGTCTTTTTGTGAATTTGCCTGATTTTACTTGCATAGAGGACCTCCTGTTTTTTCTTAAATAGTATTTTTGTTTTTTGCACACATCACCCTGTGCCGGGTTTTACTATCCCCCTTTTCTTTTTTATCTCGCTCAAAACTGAATAGGGCTATATTGAGACTATGTATAATTATAGTGTTATTTTTTGTGTTTGTCAATAATTTTCAGTCAATTTTGCCACAATTAACGAAACTTTCCATCATTTAAGCGGCATTTCGTGCAATATTCATAAATATTACTTAACACTTTATACAAAAAACTAATTTTATACTTTATGTTGTGATTAATTATTCATTACAGCCGTTTTCTGTATCTTGACATATTTTAAAAACAGTGGTATTATTTGTACAGTCCATAAAAAGGAGACAAATATGAAGATCATAGATATAAAGACCGAAAACATAAAAATCCCGCTTGTAACTCCGTTCAAAACGGCGTTGCGCACAACGGACTGTGTTGACGATATTATCGTTAAAGTGATAACAGATGACGGCAATACAGGCTATGGCGAGGCACCGCCGACTGCCGTTATAACGGGTGACACAAAAATGTCGATAGTCGGTGCTATTGAGGATTTCATCCGTCCGTCGCTTATCGGATACGATATTGAAAACCTTGACGGTATAATGAAAAAACTGCACAGCTGTATCAAGAAAAACACCTCCGCAAAGGCGGCTGTTGATATGGCGATATACGACCTTTTTGCGCAGAAATGCGGTATGCCCTTGTACAAGGTGCTCGGCGGAGGACGTAATGAGATAACCACCGACCTTACCATAAGCGTAAACCCCGTTGATGTGATGGTCGAGGATGCAAAAAAAGCCGTACAAGACGGCTTC
This sequence comes from Eubacteriales bacterium, assembly GCA_045588615.1. GTDB lineage: Bacteria > Bacillota > Clostridia > Oscillospirales > CAG-272 > RGIG7213. The sequence continues at coordinate 853 of JAZNEN010000124.1, read as the reverse complement.
AAGATACTGAAAATAAAGGTCGGTAAAGACGGACGGGGCGATGTTGAACGTATGAAAGCCATCCGTGATGCCGTAGGCTCCGACATACTTTTGCGTGTTGATGCAAATCAGGGCTGGGGCGCAAAGCAGGCAGTGTCGATAATTTCCGCTATGGAAGCCGAGGGGCTTGACATTGAGCTCGTCGAACAGCCGACAGTAGCTGATGATTTTGAAGGGCTCAAATACGTCACAGATCACGTAAAAACACCGATTTTGGCTGATGAAAGCGTATTTTCCGTGCGTGATGCCATAAATATAATTCAGAACCGTGCAGCCGACCTTATAAACATCAAGCTGATGAAAACAGGCGGTATACACGAGGCGCTGAAAATATGCGCCGTTGCCGAAACGTATGGCATCGAATGTATGGCAGGCTGTATGCTTGAAAGCAAGATTGCCGTTTCTGCCGCTTCGCATCTTGCCGCAGGCAGGAGCATAATAACCAAAGCCGACCTTGACGGCCCCGCGCTTTGCAAATACGATCCGTACACAGGCGGTCCCGAATTCAAGGGCGAAAAGATCATTATGAACTCCACCCCCGGTATCGGTATAACTTATTAATCAATTATTTTATTCATTAAACAGTGAGGGGGTGGCTCATTTATGGAAATAACTTCCAAAATAAGTCGCCCCGTGTACTTTTTGAATATTTATTCTGTAGGGGGGGTGCAATCACTCCCGCTTTTAGTATATTTATACATTTTGAAGCGGACGACCAATGGTCGTCCCTACAAAGTTTACCATATATTTCCTTAAATGAGCCAACCCCTTGCTTCACTTCTTCACGTCACGAGCCTGCGAGTGACACTTCACT
>JAZNEN010000123.1:0-1825 GCA_045588615.1 Eubacteriales bacterium | reverse complement strand
GATAATAGAATATTACGGCACCTATTCCGACAGCCTCTGCTGTTTCCTTGTTTCCTGCAAGTGCAGGGTTCTTCTCAGCCATAATGTCAGCCGCTTTCTCAGTTGCGGTAGCAAAAAGATCTTTAAGAAGCACAACATTACCCGTTCTTGTTGCAAGCTTTTCACCGTTGATGCTTACAGTACCGTAGGGAACGTGAACGAGATCCTCATACCAATCGTATCCCATAAGTGCCATAACTCTGAACCACTGTGCAAAGTGCAAGCTTTGTGCTGCGGATGTTACATAAATACACTTGTGAAAATCAAAAGTGTTCTTTCTGTAAAGTGCGGCGGAAATATCACGTGTCGGGTAAAGCGTTGCACCGTCTGTCTTGAGTATAAGACACGGCGGCATACCGTATTCCTCAAGCTCAACCACCGATGCGCCTTCGTTGAGCGTGAGAAGATTTTTCGCCTTCATATCTTCGATTACAGCGGGCATCTTGTCCGAATAGAAGCTCTCGCCCGTGTAGTAATCAAATTCAATGTCGAGCTGTTCGTATGTCTTTTTATATTCTTTTATACTTATATCAATAAACTTTTCCCAAAGTGCTGTTTCTTCAGGCTCTTTTCTTTCAAGGGCGGCAAAGTGCGCACGTGCCTGATCGGCGAGTGCGGGATCTTTTTCTGCTTCCTCGTGGAACTTTACGTAAAGTGCCACAAGTTCATCTATTCCGCCTTCTTCAACCTTCTTTTCGTCCCCCCACTTTTTGTAAGCAACGATAAGCTTTCCGAATTGCGTGCCCCAGTCGCCGAGATGGTTTACGCCGATACAGTTGTATCCTGCAAATGTAAACAGCTTTTTAAGCGAGTGACCGATAACAGTCGTTCCCAAATGGCCTACGTGGAACGGCTTTGCAACATTGGGTGAGGAATAGTCAAGAACGACCGTCTTTCCTTTGCCTGTTTCAGTTTTACCGTAGTCCTGTTTTTGCGCAAGTATTTTTTCGGCTGTTTTTTTGAAGAAATCGTTTCTGTCAATGAACACGTTAAGATATCCGTTTACGGACTCGACCTTGATTCCCTCAATATCCTGAAGCGCACCTGCTAAAGTGTTTGAAATATTTACAGGAGATGTGCGCAGACTTTTGGCAAATTTAAAGCAAGGCATTGCCAAGTCTCCCATCGCCTTGTCGGGCGGTGAAGTAAGTAAGCTTAAAATATCATCTTTTCCGATTTCACATCCGGGAAAGGATGAAGTAAATGCCGAATATATCTTATCGGCAAGATTAAGTTTTGTACTGAACATAATTTAAACCCGTTTCTAATTATTATTATTTTACATTATACTACAGAAATAACAGATTTACAAGAGTTATTCAAGAATTTTCTTGAAAACTCCTTGCAAATATTCAATCGGTATGGTAAAATTAATAAAAAACGGAGGCTTTTTGAAATGATAAACAGAATAGTTGAAGAAATTAAAAAGAATGAACTTAATATTTTTTCTGTAACGGTTATTGAAAACGGTGTTGAAAAAACGGTAAATCTTTTACCCGTCAACCCTTGTAATGATACTTATTCCGTGTCAAAGGCATTTATAGTAACGGCAATCGGTATGCTCTATGATGATGGACTTCTGAAGGTCGAAGAAAAGGTTGTAGATATTTTCCGTGATAAATTACCCGAAAAATACGATGAAAAATGGAATGATGTCACAGTTCATCATTTGCTCAAACATTCTGCAGGACTTCCGCTTGGTTATCTCGACATTGACTGCATTGATATTCATACTCTCGGTACGGATGATTTTCTTGATTACCTTTTTAAAACGGAGCTTGAATAT
>JAZNEN010000122.1:0-3497 GCA_045588615.1 Eubacteriales bacterium | reverse complement strand
GGAGGCGGAAGCTCAAGAAGCTCAGGTAGACGAGGATCACCCGGACGTGATATATTCCAGAGAGTCACACTTACATTTGAGGAAGCGGCTTTCGGCTGTAAAAAGGAAATTAAATACGCACGTGTTGAAAAATGTGATACGTGCAAGGGCGTCGGCGCTAAGAATGCAAGTGATGTAAAAACATGTGACAAGTGCGGCGGCACGGGACAAATACGTGTTACACAGCGCACTATGCTCGGTATGATGCAGACAACACAACAGTGTGACAAGTGCCGAGGCAAGGGAAAGACGGTTACAAATCCCTGTTCCGATTGTAAAGGTACGGGCTACGTCAAGATAAATAAAAAGATTGAAGTGAATATACCCGCAGGTATTGACAACGGTCAAAGACTTTCTGTAAGGGGACAGGGCGATGAAAGCACATCGGGAATGAGTGCAGGTGATCTTGTTATAGAGATCTCTGTGAGAAACCACAGCGTATTTGAACGTGACGGAAGCGATATTTACTGCGAAGTGCCCATAACATTTGCGGAAGCAACTCTTGGAGCAGAGCTTGAAATACCCACCCTTGAAGGCAATGTAAAGTACAAGATACCCGAAGGAACACAAACAGGTACTACATTCACCGTTAAGGAAAAGGGTATTACTAACCTCAATACAAAGCGTAAAGGAAATCTGTTCTTTACGGTTATAATCGAAACACCTAAAAACCTTAGTGAGAAGCAAAAACAGATACTTAGAGAATTTGCGGAATCCTGCGGAGAAAGTAATTTCAAAAACAAGCAGTCATTTTTTGAAAAAATAAAGAAAAACAGAAAGTAATTTTATGGATTATAAACAGATACGTGTCGTTTGCTCAACCGAATCGCTTGAGGAAGTATGCGCTGTTATGTCAATGGTCGATAACGGCTTGATGATAGAGGATTACAGCGATATAGACGAAAACCTCAAAACAATGTACGGTGATCTTATCGACGAACAGATATTAAATGCCGACAAAACAAAGGCGGCAGTAAGCATTTTTATTCCCGATGAAAGAAACCCCGCTGAAGCTATTTCACACCTGAAAACACGCTTTACAGAACTTAAGATCGACACGGAAATATCGGTAATCGGCGTCAAGGAAGAGGACTGGGCTGGTGCTTGGAAAAAGTATTATAAGCCGCTTAGAATAGGTGAAAGACTTGTCGTTGTTCCGGCATGGGAAAAATATGATGCAAAAGAGGGCGACCTTATACTTAAAATGGACCCCGGTATGGCATTTGGCACAGGTACGCACGAAACAACAAGGCTTGTTGCGATGCTCATAGAAAAATACGTAAAAGAAAATGATGTATGTCTTGACCTCGGTACGGGAAGCGGAATACTTGCTATTGCCGCATCAAAGCTCGGCGCAAAAAGCGTGAATGCATATGATATTGATCCTGTTGCCGTACGTGTTGCCGGCGAAAATGTAAACGACAACGGTATTACAAATATCGTATGCGGAAGAAGCGACCTGTTTGCGGGAGTTGAGGAAAAAACATATGATCTCATCTGTGCAAATATTGTTGCTGACATCATTATAAGAATGCTTCCCGATGTTGAAAAATTCTTAAAGCCCGGCGGTATTCTTATAACAAGCGGTATAATTGAGGAAAGAGCAGAGGAAGTATTGAAGGCTGCTGAAAATACCCCGCTTGAGTATGTAGAAATGAAAGAAGAAAAATCTTGGTGTGCCATTGTTTTCAAAATGAAAGGCTAAATATGAAAAGGTTTACACTTATACTTATTACACTTTCTTTGCTTCTCGCATCGTGTACGGGAAATACTTCCGATACTTCGGAAAATACAGCTGTAAATGACACAACAGCATCGACCGATAAAAGCGAAAGCACTGTGACAGATCATGTGAGTGATACTGTCGGTGATAGTATTCAAACAGAAAAAAACGAAACAGCATCACCTGAAACCGAAGAAGATGTGACAATTGAGATACCTGAGTTCAAGTCCGATCTTTCAGAATACGAAAAGTATATGCAACCTGAGGATCGAGACGGTTATCTTATTCTCGTGAATAAAGACAATCCCTTGCCCGATGATTATGTCCCCGAAGGAATGGTAGATGTGGTCGATACACGTGATGACGGCAGAGATATGCAGAAAATGTGTTTGTATGCTTCAAAAGCCCTTGAAGCGATGCTGATAGAGGCAAGGGCAAACGGATGCAAAAAGCTGTCAGTAACAAGTGCATACAGAAGCTATGATTATCAGTACAGGCTTTATAATCAGTACATAGATAAGGAAATGTCACGTCACCCGTCATGGAGCCGCGAAGAGGCAATAGCGGAGGTAAATACGTACTCTGCCATTGCAGGAACAAGTGAGCATCAGACAGGACTTGCCTGCGATATGCATAATCTGTCAAGCGCAAAGGTTGAATTTGCAGATACGCCGGAATCGGAATGGCTGGAAGATAATTGCTATAAATTCGGTTTTATACTCAGGTATGAAGAGGATAAAATGGATATTACAGGCGGCATAATATATGAGCCGTGGCATTTCCGCTATGTCGGCCGGTACCATGCAACCAGAATGCATGAGCTTGATATGTGCCTTGAAGAATATCTTGAGTATTTGAATAACAATTAAAAAAAAGCATACAATAACACAAAAGGAAGGTGTTATGTATGCCAAAGAATGAAAAGAGTGCAAATGAAATTGCACTTCAAAATGTTTATCAAAGTGCGAAAATGGGCACAGATGCAATTGCAAAGCTGATGCCGAAGGTTCAAAATGAGCAGTTTAAAAGTGCGATGTCCTCACAGCTCAACGGATATCAGGGCTTTATAAGACAAGCATCCGAAATGCTTACGTCTATGAATAAAGCTCCCGAGGATGCAGGACTTTTGCAAAAGATCCCATCCGATATCGGTATCATTATGGGAACTGCGATGGATAAGAGCGATTCAAAGATTGCCGAAATGATGATAAACGGCTCTGTTATGGGCCTTTCTGAGATAAAAAAGACGATGTCGCACGGCGGAATTGCATCCGATACTCAAAAGCTTATGAGTGATGTCGTAGCATTTGAAGAAAACAATATAAATAATCTCAAATCATTCTTATAAAAATACGGTCTGCCAAATTTACTTTGTGCAGACCTTTTTTATTTATATCTTGATATATTCACAAAATTATGGTATAATCAAATCACTTTGAAAGGAAGGAAAAAATATGAAAAAATCATTATACATAATAATTACAGCACTTCTTATATTATCTGCATTTTCAGCTTGTTCACCGTCAGATGTTGGTGAGACAAATGACAGCACGAATACAATTGTCACTTCCGCAGGTGACGGCACATCAAATGCGGCGCCGGGTATAGACTCATCAGCGAATACAGCGCAGGGAAGTAAAATTACATTTACAGGTGATTTAACGATAAACAAGGAAGGTGAAGGCGCTGAAGTATGCGGCGCGTTTGAATCTATAGTATCAATTCTTAATAAGGG
>JAZNEN010000121.1:0-6937 GCA_045588615.1 Eubacteriales bacterium | reverse complement strand
GAGGTTCTTCCAATTGTGTGTGCGCCTATTTTGACTAAAAATAGGGCTTCTTGGACACAAGAAGAAAACATAGAGTTTTTTAAAAAAATGAATATGAAAATATACCCGAAACAAATCACTATTAAATTTCGGGCTTTTCGCATGCTTTTTTATTGTCATATGTATAGCAAAATAACCGTGAAACTATCCGAAAAACACCTCTGAACAACATAATCATCATTATGTTATCAGTATTTGATGAAGCTTTTCAAGGCAATACAAATGCTGTTCACCGGTTTCGATAGTATATATTCTTGTGGTATTGATATTACTGTGTCCGAGAAGGTCTGCAAGTCTTACGATATCACGCTCAAAAGAATAAAATGTTCGTGCGAACAAATGTCTGAGATTATGCGGAAAAACTTTATCCGAGGACACATTTGCACTTTTACAAAGTGATTTCATATCACGCCAGATGTTGCTTCTGTTTAATGCTTTTCCGTTCTTACTTACAAATACGCTTCCGCATGTGATACTTGATTTTTTTATATACTGCTTCAAAATCTTCCGAAGCGCCATCGGAATAAAAATAACACGTGTTTTATTTTTACATTCTACAATCGCTTTTCCTGAATTGACCGATTCAACAGTAATATACCTCAACTCGCTTACTCTGATTCCCGTTTCACAGATAGTCTGCATTATAAGTTCAATCCGTGTCCCTTTTGATACCGTTAATAATCTGCGATACTCCTGTTTTGTAAGCTCCCTTTCTGCATTTACAAACATCTGCTTTTGGATTTTCAATAATTTCACGCAACATTCAGCGCATTTTATAAAACGCAAAAAAGAATTGACTGATATAAGCATAGAATTTACACTTGCAGGTGCATATTCTTCCGATATTTTCTTTTTATATTCGATAACTTCCTGCTTTACGAGATTTTTATTTGTCATATAACGGCAAAATGCCCTGACATCTCGTATATACTTTTCGATAGTCGCACAGCTTTTTTCTTCTTCTGATAAATGAAATTCGAAATCATTGATTTTATTAAATAAATCCATAACGCTAAACCTTTCTGTTTTATATAATTATCATTATTACCGACCGCACATTTTTTCCTTTCTCTATATCTTTCTATCATCAAACAGAATTATACACAAAAGTCCGAAATTTGATTTTTATTACAGAAAATCGGTAGACTTATTAACTTAACAATGACCAAAAAATACAGTGTGCGTCAATCGTTTTACTTTGTAAACTGAGATCATCCGTCTGAAAAATTAATAGATTTATGGAGAATGGGGTTGACTCATTTAAGGAAATATATGGTAAACTTTGTAGGGACGACCATTGGTCGTCCGCCTCGAAATGTATAAATATACTAAAAGCGGGAGTGATTGCACCCCCCCTACAGAATAAATATTCAAAAAAATACATGGGGCGACTTATTTTGGGAGTTATTTCCTTAAATGAGCCACACCCATTCTCCGGTTTTATTTCAAAAATCACAGGAAGGCGGCTCATTATCAGAAACAATTCCGAAGAATGAGCCGCCGCCATCAATTTAATTTATACTTTCTCAATGTAATCGATCAATATTTTTCTGAGCACCTGCGGATCGCAGTTCCCTTTAAGCTCCTTCATGCATCTGCCGAACAGAGCCATAAGTGCTTTTTCCTTACCGCCCTTATAGTCTGCAACGGACTTGGGATCAGACTCAACGACTGCCTTTACGACCTTATCGATAAGTCCCGTATCGTTTGAAATAATAAATCCGTTTGCGTTTGCATACTCTTCGGGATTGATACCTGCATCATCAAACATAGCGGCAAGTATCTTCTTTGCATTTGCACGGCCGACTTTTCCGCCCGCTACAAGCACAATAAGCTCACCGAGTGACTTTCCGCTTACAGTAAGCATATCATACGTCATCTGGCGAAGGTTGAGAATGCTCATAACTTCGGAAATTATCCAGTTTGCGGCATTCTTGGCGTCACCGCACACCTTTGCGGCTTCTTCGAAGCATTCGCAAAGTGCAATACTCTTTGTTATCTGCTCGGTATCATACTCACCGAGTCCGTATTCTTCCATATAACGTGCACGCTTTACTTCAGGGAATTCGGGAAGCGATGACTTGATTTCATCAAACCACGCATCGTCGATAACAACGGGCATTACGTTAGGATCGGGGAAATAACGGTAGTCGCCTGCTGTTTCTTTTGTTCTCATAGCAAAGCTCTTACCCTTGATATCGTCCCAGCGTCTTGTTTCCTGAACAAGTACCTCAGTGTTATTTTCAAGCGCATCTATGTGTCTTGCCGTTTCATACTCAATAGCTCTCTTGATAGCTTCAATTGAGTTCATATTTTTCATTTCGGTACGCACACCGAGCTTATCGCTTCCTTCCGGACGAACGGAAAGGTTAACGTCACATCTCATCGTTCCGTGTGCCATTTCGCACTCTGCAACTCTTGCATAACGGAGTAGATTTTTAAGTCTTTCAAGATATGCTTCAACCTCTTCTGCGCAGGAAAGGTCGGGCTGGCTTACTATTTCAATAAGCGGAACACTTGTACGGTTGAAGTCAACGTGTGTTGTATCCTCTCTTATATCGTGCACAAGCTTACCTGCATCTTCCTCCATATGGATCTGCTTTATGCGTATTCCCTTTTTGCCCTTTGAAGTTTCAATTTCAACAAGACCGTTTACCGCAACCGGCGCAAACCACTGTGTTGTCTGATAAGCGGCGGGAAGGTCGGGATAATAATAGCTTTTTTTGTCAAATGTTGTCACACGGTTGATGTCGCATCCGAGCATAAGCCCTGCCTTCATACCGTAATCGACAACTCTTTTGTTTACAACGGGAAGCATACCCGGCATACCGCAGCAAGCGGGGCATACGTGCTCATTAGGCTCTGCACCGTAAGAGTGTGCCGAACATGAGCAGAAAATTTTGGACTGTGTTGCAAGCTCAACATGTACTTCAAGTCCTATGACTGTTTCGTATTTCATAGCCGTTATACCTCCTTTTAAAGCTTTGATACAAGCTCAAGCAATGCATTTTCAGAAAAAGCAGGACCTATGAGCTGTACACCGTGTGCGACAACCGCAGGAAGTCCCGTGATCGATGCGGGTGCTGTATAGAAGTTTTCTTTGTAAGAAATGTATTTATCTGCCTTTACATCATCTTCCGTATAGAAAGCCTTTGAACAAGCGGGGATCAGCACAGCATCAAATTCCGCAAATATCTTTGCAAATTCCTCTGTAATTACACGGCGTGTACGAAGTGCTTTGTCATATACCTTCATATAATTTTCCGTTGAAAGTGTTTCAGAACCGAAGATTATTGCAGTTTTCAGCAGTTCCCCGAAAGCTTCTGTACGGCTGTTTGTATAAAGTTCATCAATTCCTGAGAATTTTTCTGCCCTGTAACCGTATTTTACACCGTCATATCTTGATACGTTGTTGCAAAGCTCCGCACTCATAAGAATGTTCCAAGCAGCACGTGATGCAGCAATTACAGAACTGTCGATCTTCACCGTTTCAACTCCAAGCTTTGCGCAAGCATCATCAATATTTGCTTTGATGTCATCGGAAACATCAGCCATCATATCATTTATAATTGCTATGCGCTTTATAGGCTTTGAATCAGCCTTTTTAGCTATTTCACATTCCGGAAGGCTTGTGCCGTCTTTATCGTCGTGTTCCGCAATATCATCAAGTATCTTACGGCATGCGTCAGCATCCTTTGCCATAACACTCACCGTTTCGCCCGAACACGCAACAGGGATCGTTCCGTAACGTGAAACAGTTCCGTATGTGGGCTTGACACTTACAAGACCGTTTTGAGCTGATGCGCGGCGTACTGCACCGTTTACATCAAGTGCAATAACAGCATCGGCTTCATTTGCCTTCAGTATTTCAGCAGATGCGTTTGCAAGCTTTCCGTCCGTAACATTCACACCGTTGTACGATGTTTCGCCTAAAAGGTCGATTGCAAATTCACCGACATCAGACTTACCGCATATGGCATATCCCTTGCTTTTAAGTTTTGTCAATACTTCTGCTTCAAGAAGGCTCATATACCCGTCAAGCATCTTTGAGCCTGCGGCTGTGGGCATATCAGTTGTCAAGAGCATATCCTCCGCCACTATTTTACAAGCGGAATTAACATCTTTTTTCGCTGTATATATCATCTTGATCCCCTCCTTATTCTACCACGCGGGGAACGCACCAATATCCCTCGTCGGTTTCGGGTGCACCCTTTTGAAGGTCGTCACGTGAAAACGGCTGTGACGGTATATCCTCACGCACTACCGTCATAATGGGCATTACGTGCACCATTCTCTCAACATTTGATGTATCTATCTTTTCAAGAGAAGATGCATCTTTTTTTCTTTCTGCGAAAAATGATATTACATCATCTTTCTGTGTTTCTGTAAGACTGAGCTGATTGAGAAGCTCAAGCCTTCTGAGTATAACTCTGTCCATATTTTCGCTCCTTAAAATCAATCTCTTACTTTTATGTGAACCTCACGAAGCTGCTGTTCAGTAACCTCGCCGGGCGCGCCCATCATAAGATCCTGTGCATTTCCGTTAAGCGGGAATGCAATAACGTCTCTTATTGTTTCTTCGCCCGCAATAAGCATTATCATTCTGTCAACACCGGGCGCCATACCTGCATGAGGGGGAGCACCGTAAGCAAATGCCGTATAAAGTGCGCCGAACTTCGCCTTGAGGTCTTCCTCGCCGTAGCCTGCAATTTCAAACGCTTTTCTCATTATTTCGGGGTTGTGGTTACGTACAGCACCCGAAGAAAGCTCAACACCGTTACACACGATATCGTACTGATAAGCAAATATTTCAAGCGGATCTTTATTAAGAAGTGCATCCATACCGCCCTGGGGCATTGAGAAAGGATTGTGTGTGAAGTCAATTCTGCCTGTTTCTGCATTAAGCTCATACATCGGGAAGTCAACAATAAAGCAGAATTCAAATGAATCATCCTTGATAAGTCCAAGCTCGTTACCGATCCATGTTCTCATTTCACCCGCCAAGCGGTCAATAACAGAAGCACTGTCACTGATGAAGAAAATGGAGTCGCCTTCCTTTACGCCGCATATCTCACAGAGTTCTTTTTTCTGCTCATCTGTAAGGAATTTTGCAATAGGACCTTTGAAATCATCGCCTTCAAGTGTTATATATCCGCATCCGAACTTCATTCCGATGCTTCTTGAATATGTGTCGATAGCCTTTTCAAATGCCTTTTTGCCGTCACCCTCGCCATCCTTCTTCACAAGGTAGTTTGCAACGATACCGCGTACAAGCTTGTTCTTGAACGGAACTGTTCTGCCGTTGATATCAAGGAATTCATGTCTTGCAAAGAAGTCTGTAAGATCCTTTATTTCGAGGGGATTGCGAAGATCGGGCTTATCTGTACCGTACTTCAGCATTGCATCGGCAAATGTGATTCTTCTAAACGGGGGCTTTGATACCTTCTTGTCGGAGAACTTTGTAAATGTGTTATATACAACAGTTTCAGCAACTGCAAATACGTCCTCCTGTGTGGCAAAGGACATTTCAAAGTCGAGCTGGTAGAATTCACCGGGGGATCTGTCCTGACGTGCATCCTCATCACGGAAGCAAGGAGCTATCTGGAAGTAACGGTCAAAGCCCGATGCCATAAGAAGCTGCTTGAACTGCTGAGGAGCCTGAGGCAGAGCGTAGAACTTGCCCTTGTGCTTACGGCTGGGAACAAGATAGTCTCTTGCGCCTTCAGGGGATGAAGCTGTAAGAATAGGTGTCTGTATTTCCAAAAATCCGAGATCTTCCATCTGGGAACGCAGATAGCTGAGTATCTTTGAACGAAGCACGATGTTATCGTGTATCTTGCGGTTACGAAGGTCAAGATATCTGTACTTGAGTCTCACTTCTTCTCTCGTCTGTGTTGATGTATCTATTTCGAAAGGAAGTCCGAGCTGGCAGGGACCGAGCACCTCAACCTTTTCAGCTTTCACTTCGATAAGACCTGTTGCGATCTTGGGGTTTACTGTTTCTTCATCTCTCTTGGAGACGATACCCTCGACAAGAATAACTGTTTCCTTTGCAATTCCTGCAATAAGAGAATCGTCGGAAAGAACGATCTGGGTTACTCCGTAATGGTCACGAAGGTCAACAAAGAGCACGCCTCCGTGGTCACGCACAGTATCCATCCAGCCCGTAAGTGTTACTTTTTCCCCGATATTGTTAATACCGAGTTCATTACAAGTGTGTGTTCTAAGCATAATATATTGTACTCCTTTTAGTAAAATATTTTCTTTTTTAAACATTTTATACGGGAGAAAAACAAAATGCCTTCCGCCCCATAATATGGGACGAAAGGCTCTTCTTCCGCGATACCACCCAAATTGACCGTAAAACGGCCCTCTTCATTAAATCTTTTCGCGATCAACGTGCGGTTCTAATAACCAAAAGGCGTTCTTCCGCAAGCTCCGAAGTGTTCTTCCGGTAAAAATTGTTACCGCACTTGCACCGATATGCGGCTCTCTGTAAACATTGATCCTACCGTACTGCCTTCATCACAGCCTATTAATCTGTGATGAAGTATATCACAACGCAGTAAAAAAGTCAATAGAAAGTAAGAAAAAAATCATCATATCTGCTTTACTTTTTGGGATATCTTTTTCTTTCATCTGTTTCGCCGAGAAGATAATCTACACTTGTATCATAAAATCTTGCAAGCTTTATCAAAATTGCCGTCGGCACATCATTTTCGCCCGTTTCATATTTTGAATATCCCGTTTGCGACATTCCGAGATGCTGAGCTACCTTTGTTTGATTAAGCCCCGCATCCTCTCTTAAATCCCTTATTCTCCTGTACATTTTCTTCCCCTTCCACAGATTATATGCAATTTTATTATAATTAATCTGTTTCAGGGTATTGACATTTAA
>JAZNEN010000120.1:0-3685 GCA_045588615.1 Eubacteriales bacterium | reverse complement strand
ATGCAGGATGCCCTCAACTTCGACGGCAACACAGGTCCTTATGCACAGTACACTTACGCAAGAACATGCAGTATTGCATCAAAGGCTGAAGAAATGGGAATCACGCCGTCACTTTCAGGCGATGTATGCGAGGACGAATTTGTGCTTATCAAGACACTTTCCGTATTTCCCGATATGATAGCCGATGCTATCCGTGAATATGAGCCGTCCATCATCACAAGATACATTCTTGACATCTGCGCAGATTTCAACAGATTCTACCACAACTGTCAGATACTCTCCGCAGAAGATGATGAAACGAAAAAACGCCGCTTGGCACTTACACTTTGCACTAAATACACGCTTGCTTCCGCACTTGAGCTCATCTGCATGAAGCATCCGGAAAAAATATAATCAGAAAGTCAGGTATATACAATGTCAGGACATAGCAAATGGAAAAATATAATGCATAAAAAAGAGAAGACTGACGCACAGCGTGCGAAGATCTTCACCAAGATCGGTAAGGAAATTGCCGTTGCGGTTAAAGCAGCGGGGCCCAATCCCGAATCAAACGGCAAACTGAAGGAACTTATTGCAAAGGCAAAGGCGAACAACGTGCCGAATGACAACATTGAACGTGTTATCAAAAAGGCAAGCAGTGACGACAGCGTTGACTACGAAGAAATAGTATACGAGGGTTACGGTCCCAACGGTGTTGCTGTTATCGTTGAAGCGGCAACTGACAACAGAAACCGCACAGGCGGTGATGTGCGCCATTACTTCGACAAGTTCGGCGGAAATCTCGGACAGACAGGCTGTGTAAGCTATTTGTTCTCGGATAAAGGTATTATCGTTATCGAAAATGACGGTGATATAGACGAGGAAAAGCTCATGGAATGTGCGCTTGAAGCGGGTGCTTCAGACTTTGAAGCAAGCGATGACAGCTTTGAGATCACAACTGAACCCGATGACCTTCCCGCTGTTCGTGAAGCACTTGAAGGTGCAGGATACAAATTTGTATCTGCTGAAATCGAAAAGATACCGTCAGTTTACGTTGATCTTGACGACGAGGAGTCCGTAAAGAAAATGAACCTTTTGCTCGACCATCTTGAAGACAACGAAGACGTTGTCGACGTATGGCACAACTGGAATAACTGATTTATAAATGAATAAAATAAGAGTAACTATATGGAATGAATTCCGTCATGAAAAAACTGAAGATGAAGTAAAAGCGCTTTACCCTGAGGGAATTCACGCATTTATAGCAAAAAACTTCGCTGTCGATGCACCTGAATTTGAAGTGACACTTGCGTGTCTTGATGATTATGAGTGCGGGTTGACAGATGAAGTCCTTAACAACACCGATGTTCTTTTGTGGTGGGGACATATGTTTCACGGTGATGTTCCCGATCATATCGTAAGCAAGGTCGTTGACAGAGTATTCAAATACGGCATGGGTTTTATTGCACTTCATTCAGCGCACATATCAAAGCCTTTTCAGCGTTTAGTCGGCACAAACGGACATCTTTCCTGGGGCGAAAACCAGCAGGAACTCATATGGAATGTTATGCCTTCACACCCGATAGCCGCAGGTATTCCCGAGCATTTTGAGCTTGAATGTGAAGAAATGTACGGTGAGCCTTTCCACATTCCTCAGCCTGATGAGCTTGTGTTCGTTTCCTGGTATAAGCACGGAAATGTTTTCCGCTCAGGCTGTTGCTTCAACAGAGGACTTGGAAAAGTATTCTATTTTCAGCCGGGACACGAAACATGCAGATCGTTTTACGATCCCAACGTAAGAAAAATTCTTGTAAATGCCGTCAGATGGGCAGCTCCAAATGATATAGTGATTCCGACGCCTGATTGCGGATTCAGAGAAAAAATAGTCAAATAACACAACACCCCGACATCTTCATCTGTCGGGGTGTTTTCACGGACAACAAAATCGGTAACACACGAATGTGTTACCGATTTATTTTGTCAAATTTGATTATTCAGCGTCTGTCTGACCTTCAACAGGTGTTTCGTCAGAGTAAACGAGTGTTTCGTCTGCCGCTTCTTCTACAGCTTCTTCAACCGCTTCTTCAGCAGGAGCAAGAAGCGCACGGATCGAAAGACCGATCTGCTGATTTTCCATGTTGATGTCGATGATCTTTGCTTCAACTTCTTCGCCGATGGAAAGAACGTCAGCGGGCTTGTCGATCTTTCTGTCTGCGATCTGTGAAATGTGGATAAGACCGTCAGCGCCGGGAAGGACTTCAGCAAATGCACCGAAGGGCATAAGGCTTACGATCTTTACCTTTACAACATCACCGACATTGTACTGATTTGTGAAGAGTGTCCAAGGATTGGATTCTTCTGTCTTGTAACCGAGAGAAATTCTCTTCTTTTCAGCATCAAATTCCTTAACGAATACTTCAATAACCTGACCTACGGAAACGACCTGAGCAGGGTTCTTGATTCTCTGCCATGAAAGTTCAGAAACGTGAACCATACCGTCGATGCCGTTACCAAGCTCAACAAATGCGCCGTAAGATGTAAGGGACTTGATTGCACCCTTATAATGCTTGCCAACTTCGATGTTAGCCCAGAATTCAGCTTCAGCCTGCTTTCTTTCTTCTCTTACAACGACACGAGCAGATGCCTTTGCACGGCGTCTTGTCTCGTCAATCTCAATGATCTTTACTCTTTCGCGCTTGTTGTTGAGCGTCGTAAGGTCACCGTCCTTGGGAACAAGTGTATGTGACGCAGGAACAAACACACGTACACCGTCGATAGACATAATGACTCCGCCTTTAACAACATCAACGTATCTGCCTTCGAGTATCTCCCCGCTTTCGTATGCGGCAACGATGGATGACCACTTATTTTTAGCGTCGATCTTCTTCTTTGAAAGTGTAGCAACACCGTCAACATCCGACACGCGCATAGCGATGGCTTCAACCTGATCGCCTACTTTAAACATCTCTTCGAGTTTCAAACCGGGTTCATCGGTAATATCATCATAAGACAATATGCCTGTAACTTTTGCACCCAGATCGACGTGTATCTCATTGTTCGACACTGCAATGACCGTACCGGTTACGATATCTCCTGTATTTAAAGTTTTGAAAGATTCTTCAAGCATTTCGGCGAAGTTTTCGCCGTTTTCAATTTTGAGCTCTGTACTCATAATTTCTTGTACCTCCTGTATTATGCTGTCCGGTGTTGAAGCACCGGCAGTTATTCCTATATTATTATATTTGGAAAATTCTATGTTTTCAAGTTCTTTTGCCCTTTCGATCATAACAGTATCGGGGCATTTTGATTTTGCAATCTCAAAAAGCTTATTTGTATTGGAGCTATCAGCCCCTCCGATGACCAACATAAGATCAACCTCAGAAGCCAATACCGCCGTTTCTTTTTGTCTATTTTCAGTCACGCTACATATTGTATCAAATATTTTTGTATTTGTATAGTCTTTTTTGAGTTTTTTTTGTGACTTTTTCCACTCAGACATATTTTGTGTGGTCTGCGAGACAAGAATTATACATTTTTTAGAATCATTTAGTTCACAAAGTACATCCGACATTTCAGTTTCATTTAAAACTATCCGCGTCTGACCATTGCAGTAGCTTTGTATTCCTTCAACCTCAGGATGCTTTTTGTCACCGAAAATAACCGTCACGGTATCACTCGTGGAATTTTCACTTACTATTTTATGAAT
>JAZNEN010000119.1:0-2713 GCA_045588615.1 Eubacteriales bacterium | reverse complement strand
AGCCTTATCGTTCCCGGCCTTTCATCATCATCCATACTTATTTTCATCGGCCTTTACCAGCCTATGACGTCGGGAATTGCAAATTTCGCTCTTGACGTTATTATTCCTCTGAGTGTAGGTATTGTAGCCTCCGCATTGGCATTGGCAAGAGGGGTAAATACGCTTTACGAAAAAAAATATTCCATAATTTCACACATTGTTATAGGCCTTGTATCTGCATCCGCTATAATGATAGTGCCCCGTTCATACAACGGTATTGTTGAAATCCTTGTTTGCATTGTCTGTGCAGCCGTAGGCTTTGCTGCTGCGATGGGTATGGACAAGCTTGGTGTTATTATCAATAAAAAGAATGAAAATGAAGAGGCCAAGGCCACAAACGAATAATATAATACAAAGACAAAGGGTGTACCAATAGGTACCTTCCATAAAGCAGGTTTGCCTGCCGAAAAATCAAAAGGAGTACGAGCAATTTTGTTCGTACTCCTTTTCACACTCCTGCCACGCAAGGTATAGTGTGTTACACCTTTTAGGTGTACTGTCGGGTGGTGATGAGCCTCCCTTGTGTAAAGGGAGGTGGCTTGCGTAGCAAGACGGAGGGATTGTAAAAAGCAAAATTCTACCAAAAAACAATCCCTCAGTCACCTTCGGTGACAGCTCCCTTTACACAAGGGAGCCTTTTTTATGTTCATCTATGACTTGTCAATTTCCCTGACAAGCACTGCTTTTGTGGACACAAAAGCAGTGCTTACTAAAGTATTTGCCTCTCTCAATCAACTCCCATTTGTTTTCATCAATACTGCCTCCATAGAAATCAACTGTCATTTGTGATATACTATATACAACGAAAGCCGCTTTCAAATGTTTCAAAAGGAGAAAATCCATGAGTATTGAAATGATAGGAAGACAGATTGCATCTATGCGCAAGGAAAAAGGAATCAAACAAGAGGATCTTGCAAATTACGTTGGTGTAAGTACGCAAGCCGTCTCCAAATGGGAAAACGGTGGAGTTCCTGATACTGAGCTTTTACCCAAAATCGCGGATTTCTTTGCTGTTTCTATAGATTCCTTATTTGGACGAAATATTACAGACTACAGCGGCTTAAGATCTGCGTTGATGAAAAGTATCTGCGATACTCCGCGTGACGAACGCTTTAAACTAGTTTTCAATTATTGCTGGGATATGGAAAGATCACTTATGCCCCATAGTGACAGCATAATAAGATACAGTAAATACAGTATTGAAGATTATGAAAAAGAATATGAACTAGAAATCGGCGCGGACGAACAGCACTATTCTTCAATCATGCAAAATGATGGATTTACCCGAATGGGAATTGCCAACCGTTCGCAGTATTTTTTGATCGTTCCCGACCCCAAAAGCACGGACAATGCATACTTTAATGGAATTGATTATCCTTTATTTTTCAAGGATTTTTCCGATCTGGATTTTTGGAATGCTTGCGTCTATCTAAACAAGCGTGATCACAAAAAAGCTTTTACCTCTGCACTATTGATCAAAAAATTAGGAATCAGCGATGAAAAAGCAGAAGAGGTGTTGAGTAAGCTAAAGAAATACAAAATGGTATACTCCACACAAATCGAAATGGACGATGAGATACAAACCGTATATCATTTTAGCCCTACTCCCTCATTTATCGCTTTACTGATTTTTGCTCGAGAGATTATTGAAAAACCCGAAATATTTTCATACTATTGTGGCAATAGAGAAATACTCTATCTTGAATAATTGTGTGTAACGGATTCGTTGCCCTTCATTAAGAGCAGCGCTTGTTAAGAAAATTGACGGACTTCGGCATCGTATAAAGCAAAGCCTCCCTTTTATTGGACTATATCTTTATAAAAGAACTCCCGCTGAGAGTGACCGCAATGGTCACTCTCAGCGGTAGCTTTACCTAATTACGTTCTCAGGTTCTTCTATAACCAATACCATCGGTATTGCTTTTTGCTGACTATCAAGAATAAAATCATCATCAGAAATTGCTCTTTTTACAATAGCCATCGGGAACGCATAAAAAGCGTATTTTCTAAACTCCGCAATCTTTCCTTCAAGATGCCCAGGAATATCCAATTTCAACTGTGGGAAAAGCTCTCTTAAAGGTGCTTCAATTAGATCACCTAATTTCACCATGTAAGATGCGCTGATTTTGAACAATTCAGAAAATTCCTCTTTGCTAAGTACCGGAATTGCCACTTGGGGTTTATCGTTTTCATAACGCAACACGCCGCACGAAGCAAGGTGAGGAATATCCTCCAAATATCTCAAGTTAAATCCCGTATATTCGAACGGAATACCCTTATAAAGAATATATAACATCTTACACAAATTGTCATCGTGTATTTCCACGGGACCGTGTTCGTACTTATTCAAATCGGGTTGAGTGTCGTAAACATGAAGCTCTACCGATTTACTGCTGAAGAAATTATCCCAACTTGCGCGTCGTTCTCCTCCCCAAGCATACTTCGAAAAGGGATCATTCTCCCACTTAAAATCCATTCCATATCGCGTACCTTGCGCGATCCATCTGCCGCCATCCGGTCTTTCGGGATAAATTTCGTTTGTATCCACAATTCTTTTGACAGCGTGATATTGTCCTCTTGCAAGAACATCTATCATAGCGTAATATTTAAGATCAATCTGCGCTTGGTTAGACAGCCGGTCAAACCAACTCAAAGAATTTATATCCGAAAACAA
>JAZNEN010000118.1:0-11384 GCA_045588615.1 Eubacteriales bacterium | reverse complement strand
ATATAATAAATGCAATTGGCGATATCGATGAAGACCTTATTGTAAGTGCCGAAAAAATAAGAAAGAAAAAGAAAAGCTTTCCAATATTCAAGCTGACAGCAGTTGCGGCAAGCGCTTTTTTGTGCATCGGATGTGTATATATGGCATATCACTTTGCATCGTTAAAGGATATTACAAAATATGAAGGAAGTATACAAGGTGCGGATACGCATTATGAAACAGGGGACAGTATACAAAAAACGGATACACACTGTGAAGAAGATGAAGGTATATCAACAGAGAGTGTAAATGAGATAACATATGATACAGAATCTGATAAAAGTACTGAAAAAGAGCCCGAAAAAAACGATGGAGACGAAATTATTTCTATCGAAACTGATGCTATTGAAGTTACAGATATTATAACCTTACCATTACCACCCGCACAGGAAGATACCGTAACACCTCCAACAGTATTACCTCCGTCTGTCACTGACACGTCCCCTCCGGGCGTTGAACTTCCCGAAGTGAAAATAACTGTAACAGAAATATTTGAAAACGGAATATTTGCAACCGTAAAAGACGGTATGACATCGTATTTAAAGGCTGATGAGGAAGTCATTATCAAGTTTGAGCCTGTAATATGGTTTTCCGTTCCTGTCGAGGAGGGCAGATGGATAAATAAAACTATGCCGTTTGATGAAAGCCTGTTCAATATCGGCGACACGTTTATAGTTCAGTTTTCATCATTCGAGGATAATAAAGCCAAGGACACGCTTTATTCCGACACAGTTATACTTTTACAAGGAGAAAACAATGAAAAACAATATTTTTAAACGTATTATATCCTCCATTTTACTTTTGATAATGCTTTTGGGCTTTGTTGGATGTTCGCAAAGCGACAGTACAACATCAGATATTGCGAGTTCTGAAGATACTGTCAAGGACGAAAGCACGCAGGAATCTGCGATACCGCCAACGGACACAGTGAAAGAAACAGAAAAAGGTATAGATACCGATGTAATAAGCGACGATGCCACAGCTTCCGGTACTGATGCTTCTGTCACTGATTCATCGCCGGTGATCCTGCCTATATCTTCATCAACAGACCTTATGAAAGGTGTGGAGAAAAATACCGATATACAGATAAAAAACATCGGCGACACAGCGTTTTATGATGACTTTGCATCAAAGCTTTTCGGCGGATGCTATACAGATGAAAAAAATACCCTTGTTTCACCCATTTCAGTTCTCTCTGCCCTTGCTATGACTGCAAACGGTGCAAATGGGGACACACTTGAAGAAATGGAAAAGGCTTTCGGTATTTCACGTGATGATCTTAATGAATTTATCCTTTCGTATATGAACAGCCTTTCAAACGGCGACAAATACAAATTAAGCCTTGCAAATTCCATCTGGTTTCGCGATGACGAATCATTTACCGTAAACGAGCGTTTTTTGAAAACAAATGCAAACTATTACGGCGCAGGAATTTACAAAGCACCGTTTAACGAAAAAACACGCAATGATATAAACGGTTGGATAAAGAACAAGACCGACGGAATGATAGATAACGTCATCGATAATATTCCCGAAGGTGCCGTGATGTATCTTGTAAATGCCCTTTGTTTTGATGCTGAATGGGAAGAAAAATACAGTGAACAGCGAATAAAAAACGGCAATTTCAACTGTCTTGACGGTAACATAAAAGAAGTTGATTTTATGAGCTGCGACGTATCGGATTACATTTCCGATGACACAACAACGGGATTTGTTAAGTATTATAAAGGACGCAAATACGCCTTTGCCGCCTTGCTTCCAAATGAAGGTATCGCACTTTCAGATTATGTTGCATCGCTTACGGGTGAGAAGATTTCCACTCTTCTGACCGAACGCAAAAAGGGTGTAGAGGTCAAGACCAAAACACCTAAATTCGAAACAGAATATTCAAGCCTTTTAAACGGCACACTTGCTGATATGGGCATAAAAAAGGCATTTGACGGGGAGCTTGCCGATTTTACAGCTCTCGGCAGAAGTGATTACGGGAATATTTTTATAAACCGCGTAATACACAAAACGTACATCTCCGTTGACGAAAGCGGAACAAGGGCAGGTGCGGCAACAGTTTTTGAAATGGCAACTTCAAGCATGCCTGTGAATATGCATTATGTCACGCTTGACCGTCCGTTTGTGTATATGCTGATAGACTGCGAAAACGATCTTCCTTTATTCATCGGAACACTTACAAATATTTAATCAAAACATACGGCAGAGGGTAACTTCTGCCGTATAATTTTCGTTATACCCAAAACGCCGCGCCTGCACCCCCCACAGTTGACAAAGTCAACTGCCTGCAGGCAAGCGGCATATATTTCCTGCGGAAATATACTTATTGAATTTACCCGACGATAAAAAACGGCAGAAGATACCCTCTGCCGTATAATTTGAATTTTATTTGACACATTCAACCTTAATTGTATTCGTATTGCCCGATGTACCGTTTATCATACCGCCCGTAAGTACCACATTATCACCCGATTTAAGGGAAAAAATGCGCTGTGCATGGTTGAGTCCCTGGAAAAAAACGATATCAAGGGAATTGTATTCCTCGCTCATAACAGGTGTTACGCCCCAGCTTAAATTAAGCTGACGCCATGCACGCTTGTTTGTTGTGATACCTATTATGTCGGCTGGACAGCGGAAGCGGCTGACCATGCGCACAGTGTTGCCCGAAATCGAGTTTACAACGATGCATTTTGCATTAACATCTATCGCCATTGCACACGTTGCGTGAGATATGGCGTCAAGTGTATTTTTTATTTTGAATTCAGTTGTTACAAACCAACGTTTATAATCTATTCTCTCCTCGGTAAACTTTGCTATCTGCGCCATGTTCATAACAGCCTCGACAGGGTATTTACCCATTGCTGTTTCACCCGAAAGCATAACAGCGGACGAACCGTCGTAAACGGCATTTGCAACGTCTGATATTTCTGCCCTTGTCGGTCTCGGATTCTGTATCATTGATTCGAGCATTTCAGTTGCTGTTATGACTCGCTTGCCGAGCAGACGGCACTTCTGTATAAGATATTTCTGTATTGACGGCACCTCAACAAACGGAATTTCCACACCGAGATCGCCTCGTGCTACCATGATACCGTCTGCAATACTGCATATCTCATCTACATTATCAACACCTGCACGGTTTTCTATTTTTGCAATTATATTTATTGCTCCGCCGCCGTTTTCGTTGAGAAATTCACGCATTTCATTGATATCTTCTTTAGTGGAGACAAAGGAGGCGGCAACAAAATCTATTTCATTTTCAATACCGAATAAAAGGTCTGACTTGTCCTGCTCGCTCAAAAACTTGTGTTTGAGGACCTTATTCGGAAAGTGCATACTTTTTTTGTCGGAAAGCACACCGCCGACCTTTACACGGCAGATAACATCGTGACCGACTATATTTTCAACAGTAAATGCAACAAGCCCGTTGTTGACGGTTACCGTATCACCGATGGAAAGGTCGTCTGTCAGATTTTTATAATTTACCGAAACACGTGTTTCGTCGCCGTCAATATCGTCTGTTGTGAAAATAAACGTGTCGCCCTCGTTGAGTGTGACCGTTTTTTCTTTGAAAACACCTATTCTGTATTCGGGCCCCTTTGTGTCAAGCATTATGGCAATCGGCAGGTCAAGCTCTTCACGTACATCCTTTACAAGATCTATCATTTTCTTATGATCTGCATGGGTACCGTGTGAAAAATTAAGCCTCGCGACGTTCATCCCTTCAAGGCACATTTTCGTAAGGGTTTCCTTGTTGTCGCATGCAGGCCCTATCGTGCATATAATCTTAGTTTTTCTCATAACTGCCTCCGCAAAATTTTTCCGAACTTATTATAACATCTTTCGGATAAAAAGTCTATACATGAAAATAAAAATTTACACAAGATGAAAAGCGCGGACATCAAGGTGATGACTTTGTGCATAATATCGTGCAAAATTGCAGTCTTTTTTGCAACAGACTGCAGAATTGATAAAAAATTAGGAAATACCCCCCGAGACCTCTGCGGTATCCCCCCAAGATTATTTGCCCACCTATATTGACAAAAGCCGAGTTTTATGTTATGATTATTGCAACCTATAAAGAGTGCGCGAGGGACAAGCCCGTTGACCGCACAGCAACCTACCGAATGGCAAGGTGCTAAAGCTTGAACGATGGGATTGATAAGGTTATTCAAGCAATCCTGTTGTGACGATGGGATTGCTTTTTCTATGCTCTCTTTGTAGGAAATAATATCAAAGGGAGATATACCATGAAAAAGAGAAAAACCATCAAGAGCTTAATGTCGAACAACAGGGTTGTTTATGTTAAGTTATCAACAGAAAAAGTGTCAGAAGCCTTCTTTGCTTTGGCAAAATACGAAGGGTTCATATTGACAAACGAAGTAGTAAAAACGGGTATTCGTAGCAATTGTTTTGTTAGACTCAATGATGATATGACCATATCTTACCCCGGCTACCGAACTTGGGGCGGAGCTATGCGATTCCACCACTCAAGAGTCGAAGACGGCAAAAATGTTGTCAAGATTGATTTTGAAGAAATGCTGTAAGGAGAAACGATATGCCAGACTTAAATGATTATTATGCATATAAAAGTACAAGCTCCGACAGCGGTTCGGGCAGCGGAGGCAAAGGTAGCGGTTTCGGTTTCTGCAGCGGGACTTTTAACTCCCACATTGCCGAGATGCCCGCACCTCGGATGTGCGCTTAAATATAACAGTGAAGAGCATACGCGGGACTGCCCATACCACGGCTCCCGCTTTACCGAGCACGGCGAGCTTATCAATAACCCCGCCACAGACGACCACAAAAAAATAGGAAAGTGAAATAAAATTTGTCCTATGCCAAGACGGGCAAATTTCATTTGAAAATAAACCATAGGCAAGCGCCTCCACGGTACCCCCCACACCGTGGGAGGCGCATATTTCCTGCGGAAATATATCTAAAAAGTAATGTAATATTCTTTTTGATATACGTGAGCGTGTCAAATGTGAGGTGATGAGCGGACAGCAATAAAAAATCTCTTTTGTCAATCAGACAAAAGAGATTTTTTTGGTCGGAGTGACGGGATTCGAACACGCGACCTCTTGGTCCCGAACCAAGCGCTCTACCAAACTGAGCCACACCCCGAAATATGAAATTTTAAGACTTGTTGTTTTATGTAATTGATTTTGATTTGCGAGCGCTTACGCACTCTTCCTGTTGCAACTATCGGCTCTGCTCTCGTTTCGCACGCTCACTCGGCAATCACCGAGTTGCTGCCACTCAAAACGGCTTACTGTATCTGCCGCAGGCAGCGTGCGCCGTTTCTCCCCAAACTGAGCCACACCGCGAAATATTAACGCAAGTGATAGTTTAACACAGTTTTGTTTTTTTGTCAATATCATTTAAAAATATTTTACAAAGAAAGCGTTCAAAGTGCTTACAGGGGTTGACTTATGTGTTTTGACGTGTTAAAATACGAAAAAACGAAAGGTATAATATATGAAAAAAACGATTGCTTTATTGCTTGCTTTGATAACATCCGCATCGCTCTTTGCCTGCGGTACGGGTGAAGATACAACAAACGGCACTGCCGCAGATTCTCTTACGGTGTCTGAAGACACTGAAGCGCCTACACAAACGGATGAAGGATCGGAAGCTGTGACAGAGGCTGAAACGGAGCCTGTAACGGATGCTGAAACAGAGCCTGAAATAGTGGAAGAACCCAAAAACTTTATGGTGCAAAGACATAATTTCGCTGACATTACCGATAAGGTAAAATTCCTCGGCAGAACGTATACAGAGGGGACAGGTGTTGTGTGCGACATGAGCGCATCCGGATTTGAGTTTTGCGGATATATGAAAGGCGCTGTGCGTGTTTCGATAACCTGTACAGATACAGTATATTTTTCGGTTTACGTGGACGGTGAGCGTTTACCCTCACGCTTTTTTGTTTCAAAGGGAACTCACGAATTAACATTTATTACATTTACGGAGTTCGGTTTTCACACAGTGCGTGTGTTAAGGCAAACAGAGCCGCTTTTGTCACAATGTACATTCAATGTTCTGCAGACGGCATGTATATTCGGTGAAAAGCCTGCGGATAAGGAAACATACATCGAATTTATCGGGGACAGCATCGTATCCGGTTACGGCAATCTTTGCGACAATACCGCAACGAATGCAGGTAAGCCTCAAAGACAGGATGCAACACAGTCTTTCCCATGTCTTACAGCCGAGCTTCTTGACTCCGATTTATCTGTCGTCAGTTGCAGCGGAATCGGTCTTGTAAAAGGCGCATACAGCTATAATGCAATAGATTTTTATTCTGCGCGCTCGTACTATAGGGGAACAACGCCGTATACATTTGAGCGTGTGCCGGATATTGTTGTGATAAACTTAGGTACAAACGATTCAGCACTCGGTGCATCCGAAGCGGATTTTAAAAACGGTGTAAAAGCACTTGTCGAATATGTCAGAGCATCGTATAAAAAAGACGTTCCCATTGTATGGACATACAATTCAATGAACGATGAAGCCGTAGCTTCTTGGCTGCAAGCACAGTTTGCAGCTTTGGGCGGTGAAGAAGCGGGACTTTATCTCTTTGAGCTTGACAGAAACGGTGACGGCGGTGACTTCCATCCCTCACTTGATGCGCACAAAGCGTATGCCGAAAAGCTTTCGGGATTTATAGGAAATATTATCAAATAACAGATCAAGGGCGGTTCATTCGAACCGCCCTTTCAATATTTCGTAAAGCTCATCTGTTGTTTTGGCTGTTTTATAAGCCGATTTTGTAATTTCGTCTTTATTGCCGTAACCCCACAAAACAGCAACGGTGGGAATGTTATTGGCTTTTGCTCCATTGATGTCGGTCATTGTGTCACCGACCATTATGGGGTTATTAATATCCGGTACAGAATTCAAAAGGTGCTTTATTATATCGGCTTTTTCGATTATTTCGGATGATGCACCGCATATTCTTTCAAAATATTTTGCAAGATGAAAGTGCTCAAGTATCTCGATTGAGACTTCTTCAGGCTTTGCCGTTGCCACGAACAAACGGTGCCCGTCGTTTTTCAGACTTTTCAAAAGCGTTTCAATGCCGTCATAGACATAATTTTCAAATTTTCCGACGGTGTTATATCTGCTTCTGTATATCTTAATCGCCTCGTCGATATGCTCCTTGTCTATGCCGTGATTCAAAAAGCTGTCACGCAGGGGCGGACCGACAAATGTCAGAAGCTCAGCCTCGTCGGGCGGTGTCAAGCCCAAATGCTCAAATGTAACAACGGCGCTTTTCATAATACCCTCGCCGGAGCAGGTTAGCGTACCGTCAAGATCAAATATAATACATTTCATAATCAGTAAAGCAAATACTTTGCGTTGTCCTTTTCAAACTTTTCAGCCTGTGCTGTCCATTTGTCCATTATCTCGTCAACCGTCAGAACACCGTCACGCACGTCCGTGTTACCCGTTGAAAGGTCGATATGATAATGTGCGCCTTCCTTTGCAGGCTGTCTGAATTGAAAATCATCGGGGTACATTTTCTGAAGCGTGCGTATGAGCGACACACCGAGGCGTATCGGATCAAAAGTATTTCTGTCACAAATATGAAGATTTGCTCCGCAAACAAGCTCATCAGGGTATTTTGAAAATTTCGGAATGAACAAGGCGGGGGAGAATTTCACGCCCTTAAGACCAAGTCCGCTAAGCTCATTTGTGAATTTTATCGGATCTATATACGGTGCGCCGACTGTTGTAAACGGTGTTGTTGTTCCGCGACCTTCCGATGCATTTGTTCCCGAAAGCATACAAGTGCCGTTGTATGCAACGATTGAATCCATTGTCGGCAGGTTAGGACTCGGCTTTATGAACGGCACCCCTGTATCTTCAAAATACATATCACGGTGCCAGTTCTGAAGCTCAACTACGTGAAGCTCACAGCCGAGATGATATTCACCGTTATAAAATCTTGCAAGCTCACCAAGTGTCATTCCGTGTCGGATAGGTACGGATGTCATACCGATATAAGACGAATACTTCATATCAAGACAGTTGCCGGCAACTTTACCGCTTATCGGGTTCGGTCTGTCAAGCAGAACGAGAGGCTTATTTAATTTAGCGCACGTTTTCATGGCGCAAAACAATGTCGAAGCGTATGTAAAATACCGTGAGCCGACGTCCTGCATATCAAAAACGATTATATCCATATTTTCGATAGCTGAGGAAGCGTCTGCCCCTTCGGATTCCTTTCCGGGAGTCTCAAGAAAATCGCTGTAAAGACTGTGCATCGGTATACCGGTGTATTTGTCGATTCCGCCGTCAACCTTTTCGCCGGGACCGAGTGCGCCCCAGATGCCATGCTCAGGGGCAAAAAGTGCCGTTATACTGAATGATTCCTTCATAATGTCAACAGTGAAACGGTAATCGGATGATATACCCGACACGGCTGAAATAAGCCCGATGCGTCCCGATTTCAAGTATTTATATACGTTTTCCTCTTTTATTCTGTCAATTCCGACAAGCGTTTTCATAAGTGCCTCCGAATTTGTTTTTTTGTAATTATACCCCATATGGGTGCGTTTGTCAACCGGATGATAAATTTACATTTTATTCATTATTTTTCATATCAATATATTGCAAAGCAGGGGATTATATAGTATAATAAAAAGGCTATTTAAATATGAAATTGGAGTTGTATACCGATGTTTAACAATTTTCTTACAGCAGCGGGCGGAACAGGTTCGGGACTTTTCTCGATAGTTCTTATCGTTGTGATGTTCGTTGTTTTCTACTTCTTTATAATCCGTCCGCAGAAAAAACAGGAAAAAGAAGTTTCCAAAATGCTTGATGAGCTTGCTGTCGGTGATGAAATAACGACAATAGGCGGAATTATCGGCGAGATCGTCAGCATAAAGGACGAAACAGTGCTTATTGAATCCTCCCGCGACAGAACAAGGATCCGTATTCTTAAGGGCTCTATCAAGAGCGTCGACGTAAAAGCGTCCGAAAAATAATCATAAAAAAACTCCTCACCGAATATAATTGAAATAAAAAATTTTCGGAGGGGAAAATGAGCACTAATGACCGTGAAAACGGAAAAACAGTCACCAAAATTCTGAAAAACGGACTTGTATCCGTGGGTGTTTCCTACGCTGTATGCGCCGCCTTGGCGGTGCTGTGTACCGGATTTGCCATGATGACGGAGCATCCGAAGAGCATGGACTTTCTCGGCAAGATAATATTTTTCGCAGGGTGTGCTGTGTGCGGCTTCATATGCGGAAAAAAGACGGGCAAGCAAGGCTTTTTATGCGGACTTTTTTCGGGCGGTGTGTACTGTCTTTTGACAGTTTTGCTGTCAGCGGCGGTGTGCGGTACAGATGAGGGGCAAAATCTTATTACACCTCTTTTGGGTATTTTGGTGTCAGTCGTTACTGCGTGTGTCGGATGTATGGGCAGATCACCCGTGAATTCCGCACCGACGGGAATAAAACAGAAAAAAACCGTCAGGTATACCGGCGGTTACAATAAATAAAAAACCGAAAGGATATAATAAAATGAAAAACGTAAAAACACTTAACAAGACAACATACGCAAAGAACGCATCAGGTGCAGGCTGCGGAGAATGCCAGGCTTCCTGCCAGTCCGCTTGCAAAACATCTTGCACAGTAGCTAACCAGAAGTGCGAAAAAAAGAGCAAGACAGAAAGCAAATAATGGTACATATTTTTTGCCAGAACGGTTATAAATTGGCATTGGACAGCGAATCCGGCGCTGTCCATATTTTAAGCGATATTGCGTATTCCATCCTTGAAAAATACCCCGATGGCTTGCCTGCATCGTTTGATGTTGTGCCCGAATTTGACGGATTTTCAAGGGATGATGTAAAAGAAGCTTATGAGGAGCTTTGTACTCTTCGTGATGACGGTACACTGTTTTCGAAGCCTGTCATAACAAAGCCTCTTAAATATACACCCGGTGTTTCGCCCATAAAGTCAATGTGTTTACACATTTCGCACGACTGTAATATGAGATGCCGTTATTGCTTTGCAGACGGCGGGGACTATAAGCGTGCAAGAGGTCTTATGAGCTATGAGTGCGGATGCCGTGCTATTGATTTTTTGCTTGAAAAATCAAAGGGTATAAAGAATCTTGAGCTTGACTTTTTCGGCGGTGAGCCGCTGTTGAACTTTGACGTTGTTAAAAAGCTCGTTGCTTACGGCAGAGAAAAAGAAAAGGAATACGGCAAAAATATCCGCTTCACAATAACGACAAACGGTGTTTTGCTCGATGATGAATCTATCGCTTTTATC
Organism: Eubacteriales bacterium; assembly: GCA_045588615.1. Classification (GTDB taxonomy): domain Bacteria; phylum Bacillota; class Clostridia; order Oscillospirales; family CAG-272; genus RGIG7213. The sequence goes on along the minus strand of JAZNEN010000118.1, from coordinate 1,045 downwards.
AATGAGCATATGTCGAATGCCGTGCTTTCCATTGACGGACGCCGTGAGGTAAATGACTATATGCGTCCGCTTGCAAACGGAAAGGGCACGTATGACAAGATCCTTCCGCTTTACAAAAAGCTTACGAAGGACAGAACGATGGACTGGTATGTAAGAGGCACTTACACAAGACGAAACCTCGATTTTGTAAACGACGTTCTTTGTCTTGCCGACGAGGGCTTTGCAAATATCTCAGTTGAGCCTGTTGTTCTGCCCGATGAAAGTGAGTTTGCTATCCGCCGTGAGGATCTCCCCGCGATTTATGCGGAATATGACAAGCTTGCAGATGAAATGATAAAGCGTGAAAAAGAGGGCAGAGGATTCACCTTCTTCCACTTTATGATCGATCTTGATGCGGGTCCCTGCGTTTATAAGCGCACAAAGGGCTGCGGCTGCGGTGCGGAATACGTTGCGGTAACACCGAATGGCGACATTTACCCTTGCCACCAGTTTGTTGAGCATACGGAAATGAAGCTCGGTAATATCTTTGATGATACATTCAACGGTGAAATATCATCAGCTTTTGCAGAGTGTAACATTCTTACAAACGAAAAGTGCAAGGAATGTTGGGCAAGATATTTCTGCGGCGGCGGTTGCTGTGCGAATAACTACAATTTCCATAAGGATATAAAAGAGCCTTATGAAATAGCCTGCGACCTTGAGAAAAAGCGTGTCGAATGTGCTATTGCCATCAAAGCGGCACTTGCTGATGCGGAATAATTGATAAAATATCTTGAATATTAAAACGGTGGGAAATATATTCCCGCCGTTTTTTTGTGACACTTTTACAAATTGCGATATATAAATTTATTCAATAACACAAATTTAAGCAAATCTGTCGACATCTGTTGACAATGTAAAAAAATTATGATATAGTTTAATTGTAGAGAGTATTGTCTATACAGATACCCAAGCAGTGAGCGCTTTTGTAAATGTGTATTTAAAATCAGTTAAGAAAGGAAAGGACTTAAAGCTATGAAAAAAATAATATCATTAATTCTTTGTA